>NZ_JANSJL010000038.1:0-46875 GCF_047502745.1 Synechococcus sp. F70.1 | reverse complement strand
CCTCTATTGCCCCCGGTGTCAAGCTCTCACCCTTGACCTCACCACCCAGGTTCTCAGGGAAGCCACCTATTCCTCTAGCGGCTTGAAGCTGGAAATCCTGAGCTGTCCTATCTGCGGGTACCGCAGCGAGCGAGAGGTGGTCATCCCCGAGCTCAGCGACACAGACACAGATTCAGACTTCGGTGGAGATTCAGACTTCGGTGGCGGTAGCAGCAGCGGCGGCGGAGCAGGCGGCAGTTGGTGAGACCTGACTCTAGGGATTTCTCTATGGATTGAACAAGGGAGTTGGGCTTTTCCTCAGTCCGCCAGGGCAGTACAGTGGTAAGGGAGCAGCGATAGAGAAGATCCCATGACCCTTGCAGAAGGCGTACAACTGGTTAGCTTTGGGGTGCTCTCGGCAATGGCCATTGGCTTTGCCCTGGGAGTGGTTTGGGCCCCTAACATCGTCTATTCCGGCTTTCTCTTGGGGGGCGTTTTCCTGAGCATAGCCGGGCTGTACCTTCTCTTGAATGCCGATTTTGTGGCTGCCGCCCAAGTTTTGATCTACGTCGGCGCCGTCAACGTACTGATCCTGTTTGCCATTATGCTGGTGAACCGGCGCTACACCTTTGCCCCTCTGAAGCTGGGCTGGCTGCGCAATGGAGTGACAGCGGCAGTGTGTTTGGGTCTGTTTGCCCTGCTTACGGTGATGGCCTTCAACACTCCTTGGCCTCTGCAGCCAATCCAGCCTCTAAGCAGCGCTATGGTGATCGGGGGGCATTTCTTTAGCGATTATCTGTTGCCGTTTGAGCTGGCCTCCGTTCTGCTGCTGATGGCGTTGATCGGGGCCATTGTGCTGGCGCGTCGCGAGTTTGTCGTTCCCCAAGCCCAACAGGGGGATCTCAGCTTGCTGGAGCGGGCCCGGCCCCAGCTTGAATCGGAGTCAGAACGGCAAGCAGAGCTAGTGAGCACCCGTTAGAGCTGGTCTCATACCCCTCTCTACCCATCGGAGTCTCTTGCGATGTTGCAACTGCAGTTTTTCTTGGTAGTAGCAGCGATCCTCTTTTGCATTGGCATCTATGGGTTGATCGTTAGCCGCAATGCCATTCGGGTGCTGATGTCCATTGAGCTGATGCTCAATGCGGTGAACCTCAACTTTATGGCCTTCTCCAACTTTGTCGATTCAGCTCTGATTCGCGGCCAGGTGTTCTCGGTGTTTGTCATCACCGTGGCTGCTGCTGAGGCCGCTGTAGGCTTGGCCATTGTGCTCGGGATCTACCGCAATCGCGCCACCATTGATATGGAGAGATTTAACCTGCTTAAGTGGTAGCCTATCAAGCTAGCGCCAGAAGGACGTCCACCGTTAGCCCTTGCCAACTGAATAGCAAAGTAGAGGCGGTGTAGTGGCCTGTAGCAGAACCCTCTAGCTTGCCACCACCGCCTTCTCTCTATGGCGGCAAGCCGTTTTACTGGGCTGAGGAAGAGATTTCTTCCCGCAGCGTTTTTGCTGCTGCCACCATGTTCTTCAAAGCAGGGATGACCTCCTCCCAGCGGCGGGTTTTCAGTCCACAGTCAGGATTTACCCAGATTTGCTGCAGTGGCAGAAGCTCCATAGCGGTCTTCAGTTGTTGAACGATCTGCTCCACAGTGGGTACTACCGGGCTGTGGACATCGTAAACTCCATTCCCCACTTGATGTTGGTAGCCTGCCTCCGCAATTTGTCGCAGGGTTTCGTTGTTGCTGCGGCTATTTTCAATGGACAGTACATCTGCATCCAAGCGCTGAATGTGGGGCATGATGTCACCAAACTCTGAGTAACACATGTGGGTGTGAATTTGGGTTTCCGGCTTAGCAACGCCTGCAGTCAAGCGAAAAGCATCCACTGCCCAAGATAAGTATTCGTCCCAACGTTCTTGCTTTAGGGGTAGACCCTCCCGCAGGGCTGGCTCATCAATTTGCACCATCTTGGCGCCTGCAGCCTCCAGGTCAGCCACCTCATCCCGCAATGCCAAAGCAATTTGCATTGCCTGCTCCCGTCTTGGGAGATCGTCCCGTGCAAAAGACCAGTTCAATAGGGTTACGGGCCCTGTTAACATCCCTTTTACAATTTTCGAAGTCAGGGATTGGGCCACACGAAACTCCCGCACCGTCATGGGCTGGCGGCGTGCCACGTCACCATAGATAATGGGTGGACGTACGCAACGGCTACCGTAGCTCTGCACCCAGCCGTGTTCTGTAAAGGCAAAGCCTTCTAGCTGTTGCCCGAAAAACTCCACCATATCGGTGCGCTCGAATTCCCCGTGAACCAAAACGTCTAGCCCCACCTCCTCTTGCCACCGGATGCAACGGGCAATTTCCGCATCAATGGCTGCTTCGTACTCCGCCTGAGTGATCTCACCCCGTTTGCGCTTGACCCGCAGTTGTCGTACTTCCTCAGTTTGGGGAAACGAGCCAATGGTGGTGGTGGGCAAAAAGGGCAGTTGAGGCTGCAGAGGGCGGCGTTGGTCGTAGGGTAGAGCACGCTCCAGGCTTTGGGGGGTTATCTGGCGAACTCGCTCCCGTACAGTTGGATTTGGGGGGCTAAACTGGGCAAATTCCTGCCACTGGGCTTCAATGACAGCCAGTTGCTCTTGGGCTGCTGAACCTCCCTGGGCCAGGAGGACAACTTCCTCTAGCTTCTGTTCTGCAAAACTCAGCACTTGACGCAGAGGAGTGGGCAGGTGGGTTTCCCGTCGGGCATCATAGGGCACAAATTGCAAGGACGCAGAAGGCTGAATTCGCAAATTGGTGGTAACCTTTTGGATGCTCTCTAGGATAGAAAGCACCCGCTGGGGACGAATTTTCCAGACGTTGCGCGCATCAACCAGACCCACGCCCAATTGCTTGCTCGGGGGAAAGCCATATGTCTGCAGAAGTTCTAAATTGTTCCCCCGCGTAAAATCTAGACCAATGCCTGCCACTGGCAATTCCACAACCCAGGGATAGGTGTTCCCCAAGTCGTCAAAATAGGTTACAAGGTGAATTGGAACCTCCGCAGTGGCCAATTGGGTATACGTGGTTGTAATTGCTTCTCTTAGGGCTTCTGCTCGGCTTGTAACTAAGATTGGCTCGTGGAACTGCACTTCAGTAACGCCACGCGCAGCGAGCTGCCTCAGCAACTCAGCATACAAGGGCAGTAAACGATGCAAATGCTCTTGCAAACTTCCCTTGAGGCGACTCAGGCAAAGTAGGGTTACGGGGCTAAGAATGATGGGAACAGCTCTTTGTCCCAGAAGGCTTTGTGCTTGGTTAACTACTTCCAGGAAACTAGAAAAATCCGCTTTAGGTTGAGTATCCTCGTCGATCTCTGGCACTAGGTAATGGTAGTTGGTATCAAACCACTTGGTCATTTCCAGGGCCGGGATGTTCTCTTTCCCTCGGGCCATGGCAAAGTACTGATCAAGACCTGACAAGTGGCGAAACCGCTTGGGGATCAGTCCCAAAAATACAATCCAGTCCAGAACTAAGTCATAGAGAGAAGTGTCCCCAATACCGATATGGTCAATACCTGCATCTTTCTGGGTTTGCCAGTTGGCCAACATCACCTGTTGCAGGCTTTGCTGGAGACTAGTCGCGTCAGATTTTTGACTCCAAAAGGACTCCAGTGCCTTCTTCAGCTCACGATTTTTACCAATTCGGGGGTAACCCAAAGTTGCTGTGGGAGAGGTCATAGCTCCACCCTTACAAAAAGTACACTTCCGGCTGGTAAAGAATTTCCTGCGAGGGACTGGTTGTTGTAGAGAAGCTCCTAGGCATTAGCTGACCATTCTAGGGCTTACCTAGCAAGCCTGTCTATGCAGCAGGAGGGGATGCAGAAGGCTGAGAAGGCTGGGTTGGCAACGGCGGGCATTGGATCCCAGGGATTAGCGACTCTAGGAGACCGCTGCAGGCATCCCAAAGTAGCTCGATGACATAGTGAAACCCAGCCTCGCCCCCATAGTACGGGTCTGGAACTTCTTCATCGGTGTGAGAGCGACAGTAGCTGCAGATTAGGCGCACCTTCTCGGCGTATTTCCTCTGGGGATCTAGGCTCAGGATATCTCGGTAATTTTGCCGATCCATGGCCAGGATCAAGTCGAACTCCCGCAGATCCAGAGGATGGATTTGGCGGGCCCGGCCCTGCAGCTCTAGCCCGTAGCGCTGGGCAACCTGACGCATGCGCCGATCCGGTGGGCTGCCAATGTGATAGGCGGCTGTCCCTGCCGAGTCACAAAGGATGGCTCCTTCGTAGCCGCTGCTGCGCAGCAAGTAGTTGGTGATTCCCTCAGCAGCGGGAGAACGGCAGATGTTGCCCAGACACACGAACAAAAGCTTTTGGGTCATGAGTGACAGCAGTGAGCGTTTTCCCTTGTATTATCTCGCGGAAGTAGGCAGGGGCGGAGAAAACCTCCTCCCGAATCTTGTTGGGTTTGGGCGGCAGCAGAGTGGATTCTTGGCCAAAATGGAGCTAGTTCCGCTGGTTAAGTCCTCTATGCCAGATGCCACTCACTACCCCCATCCTCAGGATGTGGCCAATCTTATTCTCTACCTGCAAACGGAGCTGGCTCTGTTTGAACAATGGGCTGCCCAAGAAGGGATCCCACCTGCCGCCCTGCGCCCAATCGAGCGGTCGCAAGAAGCTTTGCGGCGGGCTGTGGATCAATTTGAGCTGCGGGAGTGGTACCGCGAACTCACCTATGGCTTCCGGGATCAACTTGGGCGCCTAGAAGAATGGCTTTAGTCTTCAACTCTCCCAGCTCAGGCGCCCATGTTGCAGGTGCAGCACCTTTTCTACCATCCGGCAGCCCTTCCCCAGCCGATTCTTCGCGATCTCTCCTTTGAGCTGGGCTTGAACCAGTTGGGGCTGATTGTGGGCAAAAGTGGGGCTGGCAAAAGCACCCTGCTGGAAATTTTGGCCGGCTTGGCGCGGCCCACACGCGGGCGGATTGCCTGGGGAGGAACAGAGCTCTCTCCTCAGCAGCTGCGCAGCCTGGCAGGGCTGGTGTTTCAGTTTCCTGAGCGGCACTTCTGTGGCCTGACGGTGCTGGAAGAAATGCGCTTTGGCCACCCGGAGCTGACCCCAAAGGAAGTTGAGAACGCCCTCAAACAAGTGGGACTAGAAGGGATCCCTCTCCAGAGCTCCCCCAACCGCCTCAGTGGCGGGCAACAGCGGCGCCTGGCCTTGGCGGTGCAGCTTGTTCGCGGCCCCCTTTTGCTGCTGCTGGATGAGCCGACAGCGGGGCTAGATTGGTCGGTGCGACAGCAGGTGATCGAGCTGTTGGCCCGGCTGAAATCCACTTGGACGGTGCTGGTGGTTTCCCACGACCCAGAGGAGCTGTCTGCTATTGCCGATGTGCGCTGGCTTTTGCAGGCGGGATCCCTGCAGCCCCTGCCGGCAGAGGCGTTGCTCTACAGATAGCGGCGGGGATCGACCGGCTGGCCGTTGACTCGCACCTCAAAGTGAACGTGGGGGCCGGTGGAAAGGCCAGTGGAGCCGGAAGCAGCAATGACTTGCCCGCGCTGAACCTTTTGGCCTACCCCTGCGGTGATGCGGCTGTTGTGGGCGTAGAGGGTCGTGATACCGCCGCCGTGGTTGACAATGACCGTGTAGCCGTAGCCGCCGTACCAGCCGGCGTAGATGACGGTGCCTCGGTCTGACGCTCTCACGGGGGTGCCAGTGGGCACACCAAAATCGATCCCGGTGTGGAAGCGGCGGATGCCATAGATGGGGTGAACCCGCCAGCCAAAGCCGCTGGTGATCGGCCCGTGCACCGGTGGGATCAGCCGGCCTGTTCCCTGAACAGGATCCCTGCCCCCTCGCTGCTGAGCCTGTTGGGCGATCAGGTATTGGATGAGACGGGTCAGCTGTTGGGAGTCGGCTTCCAGACGCCGTTGGGCTGCCTCGTAGGCAGCACGCTCTTTGGCCAAGCGGCTTATGAGCTGCTCTTGGAGGGCAGCCTGCTGCTGCAGTTGGTTTTTCTGAGCCGCCAGCTCCTGCAGGATTAGGGAGATCTCGTTGCGCTGCGCCTCCAGGGCAATGCGCTGTTGCTCCACCTCCTTGGCCATCGCCTGCAGCTTTTGGATTAACTGCCGATCCGCCTCGATCAACAGTTGCAATTGGTGGCGGCGGTCAAAAAACTCGTTGAGGTCACGGCTGGTGAGCAGCAAAGCCCACCACTGTTCAGATCCCTGCCGCTGCATGTAGCGTAAGCGGGCAGCCGTACCCCGTTGCTGCCGTCTCAGGCGCTCTTCCAGCGCCTGCAGCTCTTGCTGCGCTTGCTCTAGCCCTTTCTGGGCTTGCTCCAGCCGGTATTGGTTGTCCCGCAGGCTAACTTCGGTCTGTTGAAGGTTTCGCTGCAGGGATCCCATGCGCCGGCGGGCTTCTTCTTCGGCTTGGCGCAGCTCCCCAAGACGGCGCCGGGTGCGCTGGATTTGCTGTTGGATGTGCTGCTGCCGCTGTTGCAGTTGGTAGACACTCTGCGCCTGCGATGGAGCAACCCTCATCCATCCTCCCCACAGCAGGAGGGCCAGCAACCCCAGAATTGCCCATGCCTTTAGGCTGCTTGCCTTCCTCCTGAGACTCATCGCTCCCCCCACTCTCAGCAGCTACCGCCCCTAAAGATACCAAGGGCGGTCGTTTGCGACCTATCAGGCTACTGGCTGGTAAGGCAAAACCGGGCTCCAGTGCAGAAAATGGTGGTAAACCTAAGCTGGGCAACTGCAAAAGATGGCCTTCGAGAGTTCTGAACGCAGTTTCAGGAATGGGTCACAGCACCTCTGGCTACTTGACTTATGGCAGCAGCCCTTGATTGCCGTGATTCGCCTCTTGGCCAGCCACGCCCAAGCCCTGGCGGGGGCCACTCTGGCCATCCGAGCCGGGATCCGCCACATCGAAATCACCACGCAAGTTCCCCAGTATTTGCAGCTAGTTAGCCACCTGCGACAGGAGTACCCGCAGTGTTGGGTAGGGGTGGGCAGTGTCTTCAATCGGCAGATGGCAGAGCAAGCTTGGCAGGCAGGAGCCCAGTTCTGTGTTTGCCCCTTCACCGACGAGAACCTCATCCGCTGGGGCCAGGAGGTGGGGCTGCCCATCGTTGCCGGTGCGCTCACCCCCAGCGAGATCTGGAGAGCTTGGCAAGCAGGGGCAGCGGCAGTGAAGGTGTTTCCAGCAGAAAGCCTGGGAGGGCCCCGCTACTTGCGCCACCTCCAGCCAGTGCTGGGATCCCTGCCTTTGATCCCAACCGGCGGGGTTACCCTAGCCAATGCTGCGGAGTACTTGCGGGCAGGGGCCTGGGCCGTCGGCATTGCTGGGGATCTGTTCCCGGCGGAGTTGTTTAACGATAGCCAACAGAGGTTGGAAAATCGGCTACGGCAAGCGCTGGCGCAGCTTGTCGAACAGAGAAAGGCAGCCCCAGCTCCCAAGCCGAGCTTAACTTGAGCAAGCCAGTAGAATAGGGGGCATGGTGTGAGCGAGAGCTGCATGGAGGGGTTTCTGGATCTGTACCTGGAGCTGCAGGTCCCCAGCCCCATTGAGGAGGCCACTTGGCGACGTTGGTTTGAGGTTTGGTTGGGTAAGCTGGGGGTGACGGATCCCTGCGAACTCAGCCTCTGCCTTACTTCCGACGAACGCATTCGCCAGCTCAACCGCGAGTTTCGTCACATCGACGCCCCCACCGATGTGCTGGCCTTTGCCGCTGAGGAAATGGCTGCTCCTGTGGAGGTGCAGAAGCTAACAGGAGTGCGTCTACTGGGGGATATTGTGATTTCTGTGCCTACCGCCTGCGCCCAGGCCAAGGCGCAAGGACACTCACTATCCCACGAACTGGCCTGGCTGGCCAGTCACGGGCTGCTGCATCTTCTGGGGTGGGATCACCCCGATGAACTTTCCCTACAGCGCATGCTACAGCAACAGCAAAACCTGCTTGCTGCCATCCAAGAAGATTTGGAGGTGGCTCATGGCCGACAGCCCTAGTCGCTTTCCCTCGCCCCTGCGCTTGGCAGATGATTCTATGGCCCCGGTTGAGTCTCCAAGGGAGGATCCCTGGCGGCGCCCCCTTTCTTGGTGCGTGGCCACCAACCTGGGCAAGAGTTTTTACTATGCGGGCAGGGGCTTGCTGTACGCCGTTCGCACCCAGCGCAACTTTCGCATCCACCTCCTGGCAGCGGTGTTGGCCTTTGGCTTGGGCCTGGCCCTGCGGTTGAGCGCCGTGGAGATGGCCTTGATCAGCCTGACCAGTGGTCTGGTGATGGCTCTCGAGCTGGTGAATACTGCCCTAGAAGCAGTGGTGGATCTCACCTTGGGCAGTCGCTATCACCTGCTGGCAGAAGTTGCCAAAGACTGTGCTGCTGGGGCAGTGTTGGTGGCAGCGCTGGCTTCTGTGGCAGTGGCAGCTTGGCTGTTTCTCCCGCCCTTGCTGCTGCTATTGCCCCAGCATCTGCCTTCCCCCTTTTAAGCAGAGGCTCGGCCTTGCCAGGTGCGCGTCTTGCCCGGGTTGAGCAGCCCATAGGGATCCACCTCTTCTTTGAAACGGACCTGGCGCGGATCCATCACCTTGCGGCCTCCTTCTTCGAGGATGAAGGTGTGGGGGTTGGCGATGAACACTCCCTGGGCCTCGTGGTAGCGCATGATCTCGTTGAGCCGCTCTTCGGTGGTAAAGCGGACAATTTGGAGACCCACGGGGATGGCCTGTCCGCCAAGGCGAATCATTTCCAAGTGCATCAGCACTTCGTCGCCAAAGTACTCGTATAGATGCTGCACCAGCTTCAGCTCCCGGTCAGGCGGGAAAATCGACTGCAGATAGGTCAAATTGGGATCCACGCTGCGGCAGTGCAGAGTGGTGTGGTTCCAGGAGAATTCCCCCAGCGAGATCCCTTTGGCGGCCTCCTGGGCCGTTTTGTTGTAGACCACCTGGCCGCCATGCTCCCGGATGAGCTCTAGCAGCGGCTCCAGGCTGCATTCGGCCACCATCAACAGGGCTACCGCAGATCCCTCCGGCAAATAACCCCGTAGCGGCGCGAAATAGCTGGGGATCGGCCAAGCATGCAGGCTGATGAGTTTTTTTAGGATGCCATCGGCAGCGGCTAGAGCCTGGCCAAACCGGGCGCAGGGCATAAACCCCCCCTCAGGAGGGAAGGCTACAATCAGCTCTGCCCACGGGTAAGCCGGCGCCAGGGGGATCTCCACCTCGGTGATGATCCCGGTGAGGCCCCAGGCGTGGCTGACTTTGAACACGTCGTCTCCCCGCAGCTCCAGAGTCCGCGGCTCTTCCTCCACCGTCACCACCCGCAGTCCTAGAATGTTTCCTCGATCCAGCAGTTGGCCGTAGGTAACGGAGCCAATGCCGCCGCTGCCCCCGGCAATGAAGCCGCCGATGGTGGCTGTGCGGTAGGTGGAAGGAGCCATGCGGATCTCCCAACCCATCTCGCGGGTGTGTTTGTCAATTGCAGCCAGCTTGATCCCTGCCTGCACCCGCGCTAGCCCCGGCTTGGCCCAGATCACCTGATTGAGCTTGCTCATCTCTAGGATCACGCCGCCAGCTAGGGGAATGCACTGGCCGTAGTTGCCAGTGCCCGCGCCCCGTACGGTGAGAGGAAGCCGCCACTTGGCACAGGCTGCTGCCACTCGCTTGACCTCTTGTTCGTTTGCTGGGCGCACCACCACATCCCCTCGCTTGTCGCTCAACTGCCGGCTGAGCACAGGGCTGTAGTGGTAAAAGTCCAGGGACAACTTGGCCACTTCTGACGGATCAGTAATGGTTTCAATGTCGGCCAGCTCCGAGAGCAAGCCCTGCAGCTTTTCAGCGGCGACCATGGTCATAGGGATCCTCTCTAGGGGTAAGGTCTTGATCCCATCATTACCAACAAGGAGCCGCCAGCAAGCCAGACTAGCGGTAGAGCTGGGCTCTAGGCTGGGATCCGCCCGCCCCCCATCAGGTACAGCAGCGCCATGCGCACCGCCACGCCGTGGGCAACCTGCCGCTCGATGAGGTTGAGGTCGGGGTCCTCCATCACCTCAGAACTGAGTTCGACGCCGCGGTTAACCGGACCGGGGTGTAAGACCCTTACTTCTGGGTGGCACAGGCGCAGCCGCTGCCGGGTGAGGCCGAAAAGGTGGTGGTATTCCTGCAAGCTGGGGAGGAGGAATTCGCTCATCCGCTCTTGCTGCAAGCGCAGGGCAATGACAAAGCGGGCTCCTTCCAGGGCTGGCTCCAACTGCCAGTGCACTGGCAGGGTATGGCCGGGCACAAACTGAGCAAAGTCTTTCGGCAGCAGGGTAGGTGGGCCGGCCAGGTGGACGTCTGCGCCAGCAGCCACCAGGGCGTAGATGTTGGAGCGAGCCACCCGCGAGTGGAGGATGTCGCCGACAATGGCCACTTTCACCCCCTGGAGCAACTCGAGGCGAGGCCGCTGGGGATCCAGATGGCTACAGAGGGTAAACAAATCCAGCAGCCCTTGGGTGGGGTGTTCGTGCAGGCCGTCTCCCGCATTCAACACCCCCGTATGGGATCCGCGCCGGTCGATCTCGGCGGCCAACTGCTGCGGCACCCCGGCCTGGGCGTGGCGGACGATGAGCACGTCGGAGCCCATGGCCAAGAAGGTGCGAACTGTATCCAGAATGGTTTCCCCCTTGGCCAGGGAAGAAGTGCCGGGGGAAAAGTTGAGCACATCGGCTGACAGGCGCTTGGCCGCCAGCTCAAAGCTGCTGCGGGTGCGGGTGGAAGGCTCGAAAAACAGCGTCACTACCACCTTTCCCTGCAGGGTGGGCACCTTGGGCAGCCGCCGGGTCAACACTTCCTGAAAGCTGGCGGCGGTTTGCAAAACGATCTGGTATTCTTCCGGAGTAAAATCCGCCAGGCCCAAAACGTGCTGCCGCTGCCAAACCATAGGGGATCCTCAAATGCCTAGGCGGGCAAAGATCTCGTCTAGGTGGGTAAGGTGCCGCTGCGGGTCGAAGCAGGCCTGCAACTCCGCCTCGCTCAGGTGAGCCATCACCCGGGGATCTGCCAGCAAATTGGCGCGGAAATCCCCGCCAGGCTGGTTCCAGGCGCGGTGAGCATTCTCTTGGACAAGACGGTAGGCTTCCTCACGGCTCAAGCCCTTTTCCACTAAAGCCAAAAGCACCTGCTGGCTGAAGACAACACCGCCGTAGAGGGTGAGGTTGCGCTCCATGTTGGCAGGGTAAACCTGCAAGTGGCGCACTAGATCCGCCATGTTGACCAGCAAATAGTGGCAGAGAATGGAAGCATCGGGCAGGATTACCCGCTCCACCGAGCTGTGGGAGATGTCCCGCTCATGCCAGAGGGGGATGTTTTCCAGGGCCGAGAGGGCGTACCCCCTTAGCAGGCGGGCGATCCCTGTCAATTGTTCCGCTTTGATGGGGTTGCGCTTGTGAGGCATGGCGGAGGAGCCTTTTTGGCCGGGGGCAAAGTACTCTTCGGCCTCCAACACCTCCGTCCGCTGCAGGTGGCGGATCTCGGTGGCAAAGCGCTCCAGGGAAGACCCAATCAAGGCCAAAGTCTGCACATACTCAGCGTGGCGATCCCGCGAGATCACCTGGGTTGAGACCGTATCCGGCTTGAGGCCCAAGCGGGCGCAGGCCAACTGCTCCACCTGGGGGGGCACATTGGCGTAGGTGCCCACAGCCCCAGAGATCTTGCCCACCGCCACCACCTCCCGCAGGCGCGCCAGGCGCTCCTGGTGGCGTAGGCACTCGGCTAGCCAGCCGGCCAGCTTGAAGCCAAAGGTGATGGGTTCAGCATGGACGCCGTGAGTGCGGCCAATCATGAGGGTGTAGCGGTGTTGCCGAGCTTGCTCACGCAGCGCAGCGATGAGATCTGCTAGGCGAGCTTGCAGGAGCTCCACAGAGGCCACTAGCTGCAGGGCCAGGGCTGTATCCAACACATCCGAGCTGGTCAGGCCTAGGTGGATGTAACGTCCCGCCTCACCCACGTGCTCGTTGAGATTGGTCAAGAAGGCGATGACGTCGTGCTTCACTTCCGCCTCAATTTCCAAAACCCGTGCTGGGTCAAAGGCAGCTTTGGCTTTGATCTCCTGCAGGGCCTCTTGAGGGATCCGCCCCAGCTCCGCCTGGGCTTCACAAACGGCCAGTTCTACCTGCAGCCAGGTTTGGAGCTTGTGGGCGGTGGACCAGATCTGGCCCATTTCCGGCAGAGTGTAGCGCTCGATCAAGGTGCCTTTTCCGTCAGTACGATAGGATAAGCCAAGCTATTCTAGCGTTTGGCCTCCCCGCTTGAGTTATCCCCGCAGCTTTGACCTACGCTGCCGCCAGACTGTTTAAGAGCGGGAAATTGACCTAGAAGCAACAGGGAGTTTGCAGATGACCCTTGGAGCTGCGCTAACCCAGGAAGGAAGATCTTGGACAGCGGAAGCTTTCATGGCGTTGTCCAAAGAGGGGCATCGCTATGAAGTTGTTGATGGAAAGCCAATTGATATGGGAAGCGCAGGGGCACTCCATGGTTATGTTTGCAGTCTCCTATTGTCAGCTTTAACCTCCTACGTTTTGTCCAAGAAGCTGGGAGTCGTTTTAGATTCCAGCACTGCTTTTAAGATGAAGAGTGGCAATTGGCGCTCCCCTGACATTTCTTTTTTTGCCAAAGAACGCTTGCAGGGCATGACCGAACTGCCCATAGGATTTTTAGAGGGTGCCCCCGATCTGGCTGTTGAAGTGCTCTCTTCCGGCAATACAATCGAAGAAATTCATGACAAGCTGGTGGAGTACTTTGAAAATGGCAGCCGCCTGGTTTGGCTCGTCCACCCCATTGAGCACTACATCCTGGTGTATCGCAGCTCTGAAGAGCCCGATCGTCTCCTCAAATCGGTAGATCTTCTCGAGGGTGAAGAAGTCATTCCAGGATTTGCCCTACCCGTTTCTCATCTATTCCAGAAGCTTTCCTTTTAAGTCCAATTGAGGTTCAAGAGTTGCCCCTCTTGCCGACAGTTTATGCTGGAGTGGCTTGGGATCCTTAGCAGTGCAGAGCCAATGAAGCGTCGATTGGGAAGGGTGGCCCTGATCAGTTTCCTAACAGCATTCTTGGCTGCTGCCCCTGCTCTCTCTTGGCCAACTCCTGCTGAGAGCACTTCAGGCCCAAAAACGGCTTCTGAGTTCAACTGGCAGGGATCCCTCAAGTTGTTGCGGGGGGATCCGGTGGCAGCTTTGGCAGATCTGGATCGAGCAGTGCAGTTGGATCCCACCTATGCGCCAGCCTACGTGAACCGCAGCTACGTTTACAACTCCTTGCGCCAGCCCCAAGAAGCTCTGACCGATGCCGAGCGGGCCATCCAGTTGGATCCGGGGATCCCAGAAGCCTACTTCAGCCGTGGATAGCCCACCTGCAAATGGGGAAGCGAGAGGCCGCTATGGCCGACTTTCGCCAGGCGTTGGCTCTCTTTTCCAAAAGCGGCAACTTTGCCGATCAAACCATCATTCAGCAACTGCTGCGCCAATTGGGGGTGGAGTAAGCAACCGGCTAAGTTCAGCTTTCTTCCTTGCCCCCCAGCCACTCCTCTAGGGAAACTGCCTGGGCCTGCAGCCCGAAGACTTCACAAAAAGACTTCACCAGGACTGGGGCCACGGCAGCCATCGTCACCTCCGGACAAAACTGCACCAGGGATCCCACAGGTCGGTCAGGGATCCCACAGGGCACGATGGCCTCGAAGGCAGCTAGATCTGGACAAACGTTGAGGGCAAAGCCGTGGTAGGTGATCCAGCGGGAGACCTTGATGCCAATGGCGGCCACTTTGTGCCCTTCCACCCAAACCCCCGTTAGGCCAGGGATCCGCTCCCCCCTCAAGCCAAAGTAAGCCACAGTCTCGATGACCACCTGCTCCAGTTGGCGTAGGTACCAGTGGATATCCAGACAGTGGCGTTTGAGGTTGAGGATTGCATACCCCACCCACTGCCCTGGCCCGTGGTAGGTCACTTCGCCGCCCCGCTCCACCCGCAGGATTTCCGGCCCTCCAGTAGCAGGGGACTCTGGCTGAGTGTCCGGAGATCCTATCTGTCCAGGGAGGCTTTTGAGAAACTTGGGATCAGCCCCTGCCCCCAGGGTGTACACCGGCGGGTGGGTAAGCAACAGTAGCCCATCCGGTAGCTGGGGATTGCGGATCATCTGGGTCAGTCTGGTCCGTTGCCAAGCCCAGGCTTTGCGGTAGGGCACCTCTCCCGGCAGGTGGACGTGTAGAACTGGCACACCCAAATAGCCCTCAAGCCCTGGCAAAGACCTAGTGCCGCCCCCGCTGCCTATCCAGGAACTAGCCGTCGGCCGGGACCTAGCCTACCGACAGATTGACCTGCGCCCGCAACCGCTCCACCAAGGCGCGAGGCTGCAGCAGTCCCTCGATGCGGTCAACCGGCCTCCCGTCCTTGAACAAGATGAGGGTCGGCACGGCGTAGATCCCCCAGCGAGCGGCAATGTTGGGGTACTTGTCTATATCTACCTTCACGAAAGCAATGGCGTCCCCCACCTGGGGCTTCACCTGCTCCAACACCTGCGCCATTACCTGACAGGGACCACACCAGGTGGCGTAAAAATCCACCAGAATGGGAGTTTTGGATCCCTGGATCATGTCGTCAAAGCTTTTGAACCACTGTTTCTGGGCCATGGCAACCAAAGAATGCAACCTATTTGCAGTCTAAGTGTTTGAGATGGAAATGTGGGTAGAGATTCTGCTACAGCTTGCTTTCGGCTTGCCGGTAGGAGGGCTAGGGCTTGGCCGGTACCTGTAGTCTAGGGAGCGAACTTGAAGGAAGGGAGAGGCTTTAGCAGGGCTTAACGAAGGAGTGGGATCCCGATGGCAACAATCCGGACGGTGAGCCGAGGTGTGGTGGCCGGGGTACTGGGTGGGGTGCTCTTGAGCTTCTGGGGGATCGGGCGTTGGCTGTGGGATCCCTCGGCCTGGATCCAGGTGGCGGCTGGCCTGCTCTTGAGCGGGGGGACGTTGCTGTACTGGCTGAGAACCCGCCCCGCCGACTGCTTGGTGGTGGAGCCGCAGAGCTGGCGCCTCAACCGCCTCAGCCCCGACCGCTGGCTCATCCAGGCTGACTTCGTGGCCCGCAATCTCAACCCCCTTTTTGAGGTCACCTTGGCCCAGGTGGAGCCGCGACTGCATCTGCTCAGCACCAGCTCCGTCGAGGGGATCCATACCCAAATTCGCCTCCGCTCCCGTCACCCCGACTTGCCTCCTCGCCAAGACAACTACTGGCAGGCTTACATCATCACCCCCCAAAGCCAGACTGGCCTAGAAGTCGAGATTGAACTAGGGGGGGAAGGACTGGCAGATTTGCGCTCGGCCTGGCTAGAGCTGGACTACGTCCAGTACGGGCGGCAGCGGCGTACCCTCAAGACTAGCCACCTCATCTTGCCGCTGCAGGAAGTGGATCCCTTGGCGGAGCTGTGCTGGCAGCAGCAGGGGCCGGTGAGTTGGGCTGCCATTCCCACCCATCTGCTCACCCCCAGCGATGACTTAGCCGAGGTGCTGCGTCGCTACGTGGGCCCTCATATCCAGCCCGGCGATATTGTGGCCATCTCGGAAAGCGCGGCGGCCATTGTCCAGGGCCACTTTCGCCATCCCCTGCAGGTGCAGCCCGGCTGGCTGGCCCGCACCCTCTGCTACTTCTTCCCTTCCAAGACCAGTCTCTCAAGCTGCTATGGCATGCAGACGCTCATCGACTCCTCGGGGGCTTGGCGGGTGCTGGGGGCTTTTGTGGTGGGATCCCTAGCCAAATTGCTGGGGATCCCAGGGGTGTTCTATGCCCTAGCGGGGGAGCAGGCGGATCTCATCGACGATGTCACCGGCACCTTGCCCCCCTATGACCAGTTCATTGTCTTGGGACCACGGGATCCAGCCAAGCTGGTGGCCGAGCTCCACGCCCAGACCGGCTACGAGGTGGCCATTGTGGATGCCAACGACCTAGGCGAAGTCAACGTCTTGGCGGCCAGCCCAGGTGTGGAGCGGGGACTGGTTGAGCAGGCTCTGCGCAAGAACCCGGCGGGCAATGCGGCAGAGCAAACGCCGATTGTGCTCATCCGGAAGCGGCTGCCGGCATAGAGGTCACCTGGGACTTGAGAGCCTGCATCGCCTGGTGGGTGGACAAGAAGAAGCGCTCGGCGCCCACTTTCTCCACAAACCCCGCCATTTTGAGGCGATCCATCACCGGCCCCTTCACCTCGGCCAGGGCAAAGCCCACCCCCATTTGGCGCAGACGTTCCACCAACTGAGTCAGCACCTCCAAAGCGCTGCCGTCGATGAAGTTAATGGCGCTGGCCACCAGCAGCACCTGTTCCACTGCTGGCCGCGCTGCCACCTCTTGCAGCAGATACTCCTGCAGGTAGGCGGCGTTGGCAAAAAACAGGCTTTCATCCACCCGCACTGCCAGGATGCGCGGATCGGTAAGCACCTCATGGCGCAGCACGTTGCGGTAGTGCTCGGTGCCAGGCACCTGGCCGACAATGGCGATGTGGGGACGGCTGGCCCGCCAGAGGAAGAGGAGGATAGACACCAGCACTCCCAGCCCAATCCCCGGCTCCACCCCGATCCCCAGCACGCTGGCAAAGGTAACCAACCAAACCAAGGCATCGCCGCGGTCGTAGCGCCAGCTCTGCAGCAAGGGGTGAAAATCCACCAGTCCCAGCACTGCCACCAGCACAATAGCTGCTAGGGTCGTCTGGGGCAGGAAGGTAAACAGAGGCATCAGCCAGCTCACTGCCAGGGCTATCAGGGATCCCGTCACCACCGAAGCCAGGCCGCTGTTGGCCCCGGCCTGAAAGTTAACTACTGAGCGGCTGATCCCACCCGTTACCGGGTAGCCACCACTTGTGGCTGCGGCCAGGTTGGCCACCCCCAGGGCCACTAGATCCTGGTTGGGATCCACTTTCTGCCGCCGCTGGCTGGCCAGCGACTGACCTACCGCATAGCTTTCTGTAAAGCCCACCAAGCTAATGGCCAAGGCTGTGGGCAGCAAAGCTCGCCACTCTGGCCAGCTCAGCCAGGGGAAGGTCAGGGGGGGCAAACCCGCCGGAATGGATCCCACCACCGCCACTCCTGCTCTTTCCGAGAGGTTCAACCCCCACACCAGCAGCGTGGTCAGGAAGACGGCTCCCAGCGGCGCGCCCTTGGTGAGAAGTAGGCCCCAGAGGGGTGGGATCCCCCAGCGGCGCAGTTGAGCGGGGAGCTTCTGCTGGGCGTACACCAAGAGGGTGATGGCCAACAGCCCCAGCCCCAGAGTGACCCAGTTTACCCCCTCCAGGCTCTGCCAAAGCCGTTGCAGCATCAGCCAGAAGGACTCGGTGTTGGCGATCTTCACCCCCAACAGATGGCGGAGCTGGCTGAAGGCGATGATTAGGGCTGCGGCGCTGCCAAAGGCCGTTACCACCGAGCGGCTCAAGAAATTGGCCAAAAACCCCAGCCGCAGTAGCCCTACCCCTACCTGGATCAGGCCCGCTTCTAGAGCCAAGCCCAGCGCCAACCGGCCATACTCCGGGCTGCTCGGCTCAGCCAGCGGCTCCAAGCCCGATGCCACCAGCAAGGAGATGATGGCCACCGGCCCCACCGACAAAGCCCGGCTGGATCCTAGAAAGCCGTAGGCGATGACCGGCAGGATAGCGGTGTAGAGACCTGTCTGGGGAGGCAGCCCGGCCAGCAGCGCATAGGCCATGCTCTGGGGCACTAGGAGAAGGGCTGTAACCAGTCCGGCCATGAGATCCCCTGGCAGATCCTCTGGCCGATACCGAAGCCACCACAAGGAATCCCTGGTAAAGGGCAGGTAGCGCGCCAGGATTCTCTGGGGGGAAGGGATCCCGCTCATAGGGCCTGACCTCGGTTCCAGGGCATGCGGGCCAAAAGCAGCGCCAGACCACAGGTGTTGGTGATCCCGGCAAACACCAGCCCAGCTCCCACAAAGCCGCTCAACACCAGCCAGGCCGGATGGACAAAGGCTCCCAGCAAGGTTCCGGTGAGCACCAGGGATCCCGCCGCAATTTGCACCTGCCGCATTAGCGAAATGGGCGCGTTGCGGGTGCGGGTGGTGGGCAGCTTGGCAGCCTTCCAAGCCTCAATCCCGCCTTTTAGACTAAGCACCTCCGGCCAGCCGTGGTCTAGCAACTGACAGGCAGCGCGGATGGAGCGACTGCCCATGCGACACTGCAACACCACCGGTTTTTCCGGCGTCGAGGCCGGCACCCTGGCCGGGTCAAAGGTAGATAGAGGCATGTTGATCGCCCCTGGGATCCGCTCATCGGCATATTCTCCCGGCTCCCGCACGTCGATGAGCTGTACCCGCCCTTGATCCAGCCACTGCTTTAAGGTCAGGGCGTCGATCTCCTTGAGACGGGGATCCCGTTCCTGCTGAGCGGAAGGCGTAGGATTTTGTCGGGCTACAGTCATCGGTTTCCTCCTCGGGTAACTAACCTTCTTCCTCAAGCAACCTGCTGGGCTCGCCAGGGTAAAACTGGCTATCCAGGATTTGCTCGGGAGCGTAAGGACACGTCTTGGGAAAAGTCTTTCTGGGCAGCTTGGTCTCTTCCAGGGCTAGCTGGAGCGCCCTCAGGTAAGACTTGGCGATGGCCTCCGGCAAATAGGGCCTCAGGCTTGGGCTTTCCTCCAGCAGATCCAGAACTTCCTGCCGCTGCACCTGTAGGGTGAGAAGCCAGCTTACCGATCTAGCCTGCGGCTGATACTCCCATTTCAGGAGGTGCCCCACCAAAACCCCCAGCTGGTTGCGCAGCTCTTGCCGCTGTCTCCTCAATCAAATGGGGCAGGTCTAGCTTCTCCCAAGCCCGCTCCCGCAGAAATTGAGCTTGTTGCTGAGTCCAAGCATAGAAATCCTTCTCATAGAGACTTTCTGGATCCACTCTCAACCCTCCCCCTTCTGACCAGCCGGCTCAGAGAAGTCTAGCTAGCTCAGCAGGCTTTACAGCCTCCAACTAAACCGCTGCTGCCACTTGGCCGCACTGCTCGTTGGCGGGCAGGGCTTCCTGGATCTTTTTGGGCTGAGGCAGGTTGAGGCTATTCATCAAGGCGATGAAGCTCTCCCGCGAACGCAGCTTGCCCGTCTGTAGATCCACAAAGCGGGGGTTCCAGCGCTTCTCTTCGCCAATGGTGGAGACGGTGTGCCCACGGTAGTCGTGGCCGGGATAGACCAGCGTCTCGTCTGGCAGGGTAAACAGGTGCTGCGTAACGTGGTCGTACATCAGGCCAGGATCTCCACTTTGGAAATCCGTGCGCCCACAGCCGCGAATGAGCAAGGAGTCTCCGGTGAGAACGCGATCCCCATGGACGCGATAGCTCATGTGGCTGTCGGTGTGGCCCAGGGTGGCGATGGCCTCGATGGTGATGGATCCCACCTGCAGCGTTTCCCCGTGGCCAATGAAGCGGTCGGCACATTGGGCTTTGGCCTGGGCTGGCACCACCCCTCGGCAGCCGGTCAACTCGCGCAGCTTGCCCGTGCCGGTGATGTGGTCGGCGTGAACGTGGGTCTCGAGACAGTACTTCAACGTCAGACCCAGCTCTCGAATTAACTTCAAGTCCCGCTCCACCTGCTCCAACACGGGATCCACCAGCGCGGCCTCGCGGGTGTTTGGGTCTGCAACTAAGTAGGTGTAAGTGCTCGTCTCGGCGTCGAACAGTTGGCGAAATAGCATGTTACCCTTCTGTTTGTTGGCAAAGACCTGAACATAGCTTGGGCCTCCAGGAACACTATATAACCATTTAGTGTTAAAATCAAGTCAGCACAGCCCTCAAGACGGTCTATGGATGGGGACGAGCTCGCGAAAGGCGGCAAAGACGAGCGCCAGTTGACCCTGACGCCAGAAGTGCTGACCAGCGTGGCGGAGTACTTCAAGGTTTTGGCGGAGCCCAGCCGCCTGCAGATCCTGTGTCAGTTGCGCTCGGGGCCCAAGAACGTCACCCAAATCCTAGAGGCCACTGGCATGGGCCAGGCCAACGTTTCCAAACATCTCAAGATCCTGGCGCAGGCAGGGATCGTCAGCCGCGAGCCCAAGGGCGTGAGTGTCTACTACCAAATTGCAGATCCCGTCTGTTTTGAGCTGTGCGAGGTGGTGTGCAGGCAGTTGATCAAGCGGCTTAAGCAGCAAGCCCAGCAATGGGAGCCGCTGGCGGCCCTTCACTCCAGCAGGCTGAGCAGCGAGAGCTCTTGAGGGGGTAGTGCCAGGAGAAAGCCCAGCAGCCCGAACTCCCCTCTCGTCTAATCCCACAAGTTCAGATCGGTCACCGCCCCCAGGCTGCTGCTGGAGACCAGCTTGGCATACTTGGCCAGAATACCTCGTTTGTAGCGGGGCTCAGGCGGAACCCAGCGGGCGCGGCGGCTGGCCAGCTCCTCTTCGCTGACATGCAGGTGGAGGAGGCGAGCAGGGGCATCGATGGTGATCAAATCCCCTTCTTCCACAAGGGCAATGGGGCCGCCTACATAGGCCTCAGGAGCCACATGGCCCACCACCATGCCGTAGGTGCCGCCAGAGAAGCGGCCATCGGTAATCAACCCCACGCTATCTCCTAGACCAGCGCCGATGATGGCCGAAGTGGGGGAGAGCATCTCCCGCATGCCAGGGCCGCCCTTAGGGCCCTCGTAGCGGATCACCACTACGTCCCCTGGTCGAATCTGGCCGGCGAGGATAGCCTCCAGACAGGACTCTTCCGAGTTGAAGACCCGCGCTGGCCCCGTGATCTTCGGATTCTTGACGCCGCTGATCTTGGCCACTGCCCCTTCGGGCGCGAGGTTGCCCTTGAGGATGGCTATGTGCCCTTGGGGGTAAAGGGGGCTATGCCAGGGGCGAATCACCTCTTGATCTGGGCTGGGCTCGTCCGGCACGTCCCGCAGGACTTCGGCAATTGTTTGTCCAGAGATGGTGAGGCAGTCGCCGTGCAGCAAGCCGTGGTTGAGCAGGATCTTCATCACTTGCGGGATCCCGCCGGCCCGGTGCAGATCAGTGGTTACAAACCGGCCCGAGGGCTTGAGGTCACAGAGAACAGGCACGCGGGCGCGGATGGTCTCAAAGTCATCCAGCGTCAGGGGCACCTCTGCGGCGTGGGCAATGGCCAGGAAGTGGAGCACGGCGTTGGTGGATCCCCCTACGGCCATGATGACCGAAATGGCGTTCTCGATGCTCTGGCGGGTGATGATGTCCCGCGGCCGGATATTAGCTTTGATGGCCTCGGCCAAGACTTTGGCCGATTGAGCGGCACTTTCGGCTTTTTCTTCGTCTTCTGCGGCCATGGTGGAGGAATAGGGCAGGCTCATGCCCATAGCCTCAAAGGCGCTGGACATGGTGTTGGCCGTGTACATGCCGCCGCAGGATCCGGCACCGGGGCAGGCGTGGCGCTCGACTGCCAGCAGCTCTTCCTCAGAGATGCGGCCAGCACTGTACTCCCCTACCGCTTCAAAGGCGCTGACAATGGTGAGGTCGCGGCCATTGTAGTGGCCGGGCTTGATGGTGCCGCCATAGACAAAGATAGAGGGCACGTTGAGGCGGGCCATGGCGATCATCGCCCCCGGCATGTTCTTGTCGCAGCCGCCGATGGCCAAGAGGCCATCCATGCTCTGGCCGTTGACCACCGTCTCGATGGAATCGGCAATCACCTCCCGCGACACCAGGGAGTATTTCATCCCCTCAGTGCCCATGGAAATACCGTCGCTGATGGTGATGGTGCCGAAGACTTGAGGCATGCAGCCGGCCTCCCTTAGGGCAGCTTCGGCCCGCTCTGCCAGGGCTTGGATCCCGATGTTGCAGGGGGTAATGGTGCTGTGGGCGTTGGCGATGCCGACAATGGGCTTGCCGAAATCCTCATCGCGAAAGCCCACTGCCCTAAGCATGGCGCGGTTGGGGGAGCGCTGCACCCCTTGGGTGATAACCTGGCTGCGCAGTGGAGAAGGAGGGTTGGCCATCATGGAACAGAGCGGGACGACAAGCCCCCGCTGGGATACAAGTAGAACCCATCCTACCGCTCTGAAAGACTTATACAACGCTGGACAAAAGCGGACTTTTGCTCCAGGTTGACGCTTTCTTCCTGCTTCCACGACCCGTAGCTAGTGGCAGAGTCCACCCCTACCACCCCGCCAGAGGGATCTCCACAGGCGTCACTTCCCCGCGATCGCGATAGCGGGCCGTAGGCCTTGCTGCAGGTAGTTGCTCCTTGCCCCCATAAGGCACACCGGCTCATACGGAGCCAACTTTAGCCTAGGCAAAGTGCCTACCAGAAAAGATGTACTCGCAAGCCTACTAGCTCAGCCCATCTCCGTCAAGGCAGGAGGTTGGTCATGCCACAAAGTGGCTGATTGTCTAGTGAATCAAGGACTAGAGGAGAGCCCTGTTTTTGCCAGCCCAGCCGAAGCAAAAGCCCGGCAAGGCCAGCCAAATCTGAAGCAACTCTGTAAGTTCCCGGCACCTGCGCCGAGAATCGGCCAGCCTACCTAGTAGAAGGGATCCCAGCTTCCCACCTAGGTCAGCAAGACAGAGTCTTTGCTAGAAGCGAGGGATCCCTTGTTTCGGCGTTTCTTTGGGGAAGCCTCGTATGGTTCTCAGCTCTCCTCCCTCGGTCATGCCCAGCAGCGCCGAACGCGAGATAGCGCGGGATGTGCTCACCCTCTCCCGGCATGTCTTGCAGCAGTTTGGCAGCTTCACCGCCGAGGCCCAGGACTTCAGTGCTCTAATGAACCGCATTGCCCTGGCCGGCAAGATGATTGCCCGCCGCCTCAGCCAGGCAGGACTCATCGAGGGAGCGCTGGGCGTAACCGGCAACGTCAATGTCCAAGGGGAAGAACAGCAGCGGATGGACGAGTACGCCAACCGGGCCTTCATCCGCGCTTTGGAGCAGACAGGGCTAGTCTGTCGGCTGGTCTCAGAAGAGATGAAAACCCCGGCCCGCTTGCCGGAAAACTGCTCCCTCAGCCGCCTGGCGCTGCTTGTCGATCCCCTAGATGGCTCCTCCAATATCGAGGCCAACCTCAGCGTTGGCTCCATTTTCTCTGTCCTTCAGCCCCTGGAGGATCGCCCTGAGGCTGACCACCAAGATCTCCTCCAGCCGGGCCGCCGGCAACTGGCTGCTGGCTATATCCTCTACGGCCCCAGCACCCAACTGGTCTATTCCGTCGGCAAGGGGGTACATAGCTTTACGCTGGATCCCAGCTTGGGCGAGTTCATCCTCTCCCAAAGCGACATCCGCATTCCCGAACGTGGCTCCGTCTACAGCCTCAACGAGGGCTACTTCTGCCAGTGGAGCGAGGGGATCCAAAACTTCATCCGCTACGCCCATCGCCAAGGTAGCTATACCTCCCGCTACAGCGGCGCTCTGGTGGCTGACTTTCACCGCATCCTGTTGCAGGGAGGGGTGTATCTCTATCCCGGTACCCAGAAGAAACCCGAGGGCAAGCTGCGGCTGATGTACGAGGCCAACCCGCTGGCGTTTTTGGCCGAGCAGGCAGGAGGCGTGGCTACCACTGGCACCGAGGCCATCCTGGACATCGTGCCCCACTCTCTCCACCAACGGGTGCCCCTCATCATTGGCAGCCGCGAGAACGTGGAAGAGGTGCTGCGCTGTCTGGAAGGTTCTCTGCGGCCCTAGCTCCTCTCTCCCTATCCACCCAAGCTGAGCCGACTCTATGGTGGCCCTGGCGGAAAACCCCTTGCGCGTTGGCCTCAACCAAGAGCGCATTCCGGATCCTTGCATTCTGGTGCAGTTTGGCGCTTCCGGGGATCTGGCGGCCCGCAAGCTGATCCCGGCCTACTACCGGCTCTTTGTCCAGCGACGGCTGCCGCCGGAGTTTACCTTGGTGGGGGTGGCTCGCCGCGACTGGAGCCACGAGATCTATCGGGACAAGATGCGGGCAGCCCTGAAGGAATTTGCCTCCCAAGATCTGGGGCCAGAAGCCCTCTGGCAAGACTTTGCCAGCCGCCTGTTTTACTGTCGCTTGGATATTGGCGATGCCGAGGGCTACCTGCGCCTCAAGCAATTTCTCAGCCAACTGGACGAAGAGCGGGGCACCCGTGGCAACCGCGTGTTTTACCTGGCGGTGGCACCGGACTTCTATGCCCAGGCCCTCCAGCAGTTGGGGGCAGCGGGGATGCTGGCGGATCCAACCAGGACGCGGGTGGTGATTGAAAAGCCCTTCGGCCACGACCTCACCTCGGCCCAGGAGCTGAACCGCCTTGTGCAGCGCATCTGTCAGGAAGAGCAGGTCTACCGCATCGACCACTACCTGGGCAAAGAGACGGTGCAAAACCTGCTGGTCTTCCGCTTTGCCAACGCCATCTTTGAGCCTCTCTGGAACCGCAACTACATCGACCATGTGCAGATTACGGTGGCGGAAACGGTAGGGGTGGAGGATCGGGCCGGCTACTACGACGCTGCCGGCGCCCTGCGGGACATGGTGCAGAACCACCTAATGCAGATCTATTGCCTGACGGCCATGGAGCCGCCCGTCTCGTTGCGCGGCGATGGGGTGCGCAATGAAAAGACCAAAGTGCTGCAGGCCACCCGTCTGGCCGACACTCGCAACGTGGCAGCCGCAGCGGTGCGGGCCCAGTATGGCCCCGGCTGGATTAGCGGCAGGCCAGTGCCCGGCTATCGCCAAGAGCCCAATGTCAACCCCAACTCGCAGACCCCCACCTATGCCGCCCTGAAGCTGGAATGCGACACCTGGCGGTGGAAAGGGGTGCCCTTTTACCTGCGCACGGGCAAGCGCCTAGCCAAGAAGGTTTCCGAGGTGGCCATCTTCTTTAAGCAGGTGCCCCTATCCCTTTTTCCTTCGGCAACGCGAGAGGTGAGCCCCAACATCCTGGTGCTGCGCCTCCAGCCCAACGAGGGCATCTCCTTGCGTTTTGAGGCCAAGATGCCCGGGCCGGAGATCCGCACCCGCTCGGTGGAAATGGATTTTCGCTACGGGACAGCCTTTGGGTCGAGCGCGCCAGATGCCTACGAGCGCCTGCTGTTGGACTGCCTGCTGGGGGATCCCACCCTGTTTACCCGCGCCGACGAGGTGGAAGCTGCCTGGCGGGTGGTAACGCCCGTTTTGTCGGCCTGGGAGACGCCACCTGGCTATGATACCGCGCCGCCGCTGTACACCTATGAGGCCGGCACCTGGGGGCCCAAGGCTGCCGAAGACCTGCTGGCCCAGTCTGGGCGGCGGTGGCGACGTCTCTAGTTTCCTGCAGCAAAACCTGGCTCAGGTAGCGACTGGGGCTGATAAAGCGCCAAGGGGGCGAGAGCAGACATTTCAAACAGCGATTGCGGCTAACATGGGCATGGCCTGGTTTTGCGTGGGTATCATGCCGTCGCTGTCGTTCCGGTTTTGCCTAGCCTTGCCGGCGGGCCTTGCCCTTGTCTTGGGGATAGAGGGAGGGGATCCCGCGCGGGCTCAGGTCTTGCTCCATGTGCCCCTGCCCAATGGGGACTTGATGCAGGCCCAGGGGCTGCAACTAGCCACCAACGCGCTGCGGCTAGCCCAGTTTGGCCAGACCGAAGAGGCGTTGCGCCGCCTGCAACTGGCCGTGGCCATGGTGCCCACCTCTTCCGAGCTGCTCTACGCTTTGGGCAACGTCTATCTGGAGCTGGGGAACTCTGCCCAGGCCGTGCAGGTGCTGCAAAGGGCCCGCGCTCTGGCTCCCCAGGATGGGGATGTCCTCTACTCCCTGGGAGTGGCTTACTTGCGGCAGGGCAGCTACTTTGCCGCCGCCGAGGCCCTGGAACGGGCTGTTGCCTTGCAGCCGGATAACCCCAACGCTCGCTTTCAACTGGGCAATGCCTACCTCATGCTCGACCAATGGGATCCCGCCCGGCGGGAATATGAGAAAACCTTGGAGTTGGATCCCGCCTACTGGCCTGCTATGAACAACCTTGGCCTGGTGGACTACGAGCAAGGGGATCTGGAGGCGGCCATCGAGCGCTGGGAGCGCACCATCGAGATGAACGAGGCGGTGGCCGAGCCCTACCTGGCCCTGGCTACAGCCCTGTACGTTCGCGGCCAAACCCAGCGGGCGGAAGAACTGGGGGCCAAAGCCGTGCGCTTGGATCCCAGCTATGCCCGGCTAGAGGTGCTGCGGGAGAACCTGTGGCGGAATAACCTGCTGCGAGATGTGCAAGTTCTCCTGCGAACACGGGCAGTGGTAGAGGCCCTACAGCAGGCTGCTGTGGACCGGTTCAACCGCCAGATGGGTCTTGCAGGAGAGTAGCCCGGGATCCTGCGGCCACTGGCTTTTGCAGCTTCTCAAGCTTGGCTCGGATCCGCTCGGCAATACCGACACTGTTGAGGCCAAGGTCTGCAAGAGATTCTTCACGGGTAGCATGTTCTACCCAAATGTCTGGCACCCCCAGGCGCAAAAGAGGCACCCGGATATCGGCATCCAGGAGGGCTTCCCCCACTGCCGAGCCAAACCCGCCCATGAGGCAGCCTTCTTCCACCGTCACCACCAGGCGGCTTTGTTCGGCTAGGGGCAGGATTAGCTCTGTATCCAGGGGCTTGGCAAAGCGGGCATTGACTACCGTCGTGGAGATGCCGTGCTCTTTGAGGATCTCCGCGGCCTGCAAACTGGGATAGACCATCGACCCATAGGCCAGGACTAACACATCGCCGCCGCTGCGCAGCACCTCCGCCTTGCCAATGGGAATGGGCTCCCAGCCATCTTCCGCCAAGGGCACCCCAACGCCAGAGTCGCGCGGGTAGCGCATGGCAATGGGTCCTTGGGTGTACTGGATCCCGGTTACCACCATGCGCTGGAGTTCCGCTTCGTCTTTGGGGGCCATCAGCACCATCTCGGGGATGCAGCGCAGATAGGCGATGTCGTACATGCCTTGGTGGGTGGCGCCGTCAGGTCCAACCACGCCTGCCCGATCCAAGCAGAAAAAGACTGGCAGCTTTTGGAGGCAGACATCGTGGATAATCTGGTCGTAGGCCCGCTGCAGGAAGGTGGAGTAAATGGCCACCACCGGGCGCATCCCCTCACAGGCCATGCCAGCAGCCAAGGTGACCGCGTGCTGCTCCGCGATCCCCACATCCACAAACTGATCCGGCAGTTTTTCCTTGAGCTTGTCCAGGCCAGTGCCGGTGTCCATAGCTGCCGTGATGCCAATGATGCGGGGATCCCGCTCCGCCAGTTTGCAAAGGGTATGGCCGAAGACCTTGCTGTAGCTGGGGGGAGTGGGTTTGGTGGGGGGATAGGGTTTGCCGGTGGCCAGGTCGAAGCGGGATTGGGCGTGATAGCTTACCTGCTCAGCCTCTGCCGGTGGGTAGCCTTTGCCCTTGACGGTGGCCACATGCACCAGCACGGGCCCAGAGAGGCCATGGGCCAACTCAAAAGCATCCAACAACTCTGCCAGGTTGTGCCCGTCCACCGGTCCCACGTAGGTAAAGCCCAGCTCCTCGAAGATGATGCCGGCCTTGTTGTTCTGCACAGCAGTAACCAGCTTCACCGTCTCCTTCATGCGCTCAATTTCGGGGCTGAGACTGGAGCCAACTAGAGGTAGGTTCTTCAGTTGCTCCTCCAGGCTGTTGGACAAAAATTGCACTGGCGGGCTGAGGCGCAGGCGGTTTAAATAGCGCGGGATCGCCCCCACATTGGGGGAAATCGACATGCCGTTGTCGTTGAGAACCACCATCAGGTTGGTCTTGGGCAAATGGCCGGCGTGGTTGATGGCCTCATAGGCCATGCCCCCGGTCAGGGCGCCGTCCCCGATGATGGCCACCACCTTGAAGTTTTCCCCCCGCCGGTCGCGGGCAATGGCCATACCCAAGGCTGCCGAGATGCTGGTGGAGGCGTGGCCGGCCCCAAAGTGGTCGAAGCGGCTTTCGCTGCGCTTCAGGTAGCCGGAGATCCCCCCCTTTTGGCGAATGGTGTGGAAGTTGTGATACCTGCCGGTGAGCATTTTGTGGGCATAGGCTTGGTGCCCCACATCCCAAATAACCTTGTCGCGATCCAGGTCAAGGGTTTTGTAGAGCGCCAAGGTCAGCTCCACCACCCCCAACCCTGGCCCTAGGTGACAGCCGACGGGAGAGTTGGCAGCCGTTTGCAAGTGTTTTTCGCGGATCTGGCGAGCTAAGCTGCGCAACTGGCTGAGGCTTAGGTTGCGGAGCTGGTTGGGATGAGTGATTTCACTCAGGTGCATAGGGGATCTGTCCTTCCGGTGTGATCTCACTCTAGATCATGGCTTTCCCAGAGGGCTTGGCTGGAGTCTTTTCAAAACTTCGCTGGATGTCTCCCGCTGCAGGGTTAGCATCGGACAAAGGCCCCGCTTTTCGAGGTTGCCTGCCCATGAGGATTGCCGACAACATCACCCAACTCATCGGTCGCACGCCGTTGGTGCGGCTCAACCGGATCCCGCAGGCGGAGGGATGCCTGGCGGAGATTGTGGTTAAACTGGAGAGCTTCAACCCGGCAGCCTCGGTAAAAGACCGCATTGCCGTCAGCATGATCGAGGCAGCTGAGCAAGCTGGCCTAATTGCCCCCGGCAAGACCATTTTGGTGGAACCCACCTCCGGCAACACGGGCATTGGCTTAGCTATGGCGGCAGCGGCCAAGGGCTACCGGCTCATCATTGTCATGCCTGAGAGCATGAGCCTGGAGCGGCGGCTGCTGTTGAAGGCCTACGGGGCAGAGGTGCATCTAGCCAGCAGCGCCGGTGGCATGGGAGAGGCCATTTGGAAGGCGGAAGAGATCGTGCGCCGCACCCCCAATGCCTACATGCTGGGCCAATTCACCAATCCGGCCAACCCCCAAATCCACGCCCGCACCACCGGCCCCGAGATCTGGGAGGACACCGATGGCCAGGTGGACATCCTGGTAGCGGGGGTGGGCACTGGCGGCACCATTACCGGGGCGGGCGAGTTTCTCAAGAGTAAGAAACCTTCCATTCGGCTAGTGGCCGTCGAGCCCAAGGCAAGCGCGGTTCTAAGCGGGGGACGGCCCGGCTTTCACCGCATCGAGGGCATCGGGGCAGGGTTTGTGCCGGAGGTGTTGCGGCGGGATCTCCTGGATGAGGTGATTGCCGTAGACGACGAAGAAAGCATGGTCTACAGCCGCCGCCTGGCCAGAGAAGAAGGGATCCTCTCCGGCATTTCCACTGGGGCAGCCCTGGCTGCCGCTATCCAGGTGGGGCGGCGACCGGAAAACGCCGGCAAGCTGATTGTGATGATCCAGCCCAGCTTTGGCGAGCGCTACCTCAGTACGCCTCTCTTCCGCGACCTGGAGCGAGAGTCGGACTCGCGGCTGCCGCAGTCTTTGGTTAGGTAGTCAAAACTCGCCAGCTAGGGCCGCTACGCAGCGCTCACACAGCTCTGGATGTTCGGCAAATTCCCCCACCCGAGGAGAGTAGTTCCAGCAGCGCACGCACTTTTTGCCCTCTGCCCGCTGAACGACAACCTGCAGCTCCGCCGCCTCAGTCTCTGCCTTGATGAGCTCCACCTGGGAAGTGATAAACAGGTAGCGCAGCTCGGCGGCCCGCTCTTCCAGAAGAGCGTACAGGTGGGGATCCGCCACCTTGAGGATGAGCTTGGCTTCGGTGGAAGCGCCGATGAGCTTGTCGGTGCGCGCTTGTTCCAGCGCCTTGTTCACCTCCTGCCGCACTGCCCGCAGCTTTTCCCAAGTGGCAGCTAGCTGGGGATCCCGCCACTGCTCCGGCAGTCGCATCCAGCCCCCTTCAAACACCGAACGGGTGGGCTTGGGGTAGGGCAGGTAACTCCAGATCTCTTCTGCGAGGTGGGAAAGCACTGGGGCGATGGCCTTGGCCAAGTTCTCCAGCACCAGGGACAGCACCGTCTGACATTGCCGCCGCCGCAGGCTGCGGGCGTGACTGATGTAGAGGCGATCCTTGCCAATGTCCAAGTAGAAGTTGGAGAGATCCACCACGCAGAAGTTCTGAACCGCTTGGAAAAAGCGGTAGAACTGATAGCTGTCAAAAGCTTCGGTGATCTCCTCTCCCACCTCCTTTAGGCGGTGCAGGAGGTAGCGATCCAACTCGGTCAACGCTTCAAAGGGAACGGCATCCTGGGCCGGGTTAAAGTCATAGAGGTTGCCTAGCAGAAAGCGGGCTGTGTTGCGGATCTTGCGGTACACATCTGCCATCTGCCCCAGAATGGTCTTGCCCAGGGGCACGTCGCCGGAGTAGTCCACGCTGGAAACCCACAGTCGCAGCACATCGGCCCCGTAGGCGGGATCCGTCTGAGGGTCGCTGCCGCCGTTGATGAGCACCAGGGGATCGATGACGTTGCCCAAGGACTTGCTCATCTTCTGGCCCTTTTCGTCCAGCACAAAGCCGTGGGTGAGCACCGCCTTGTAGGGGGCACAGCCATTGACGGCCACTGAGGTCAGCAAGCTGGACTGGAACCAACCTCGGTGCTGATCCGAACCCTCCAGGTAGAGATCCACGGGGTAGCCCAGCCCGCGCGCCTGGGCCACCGCCGCCCAGGAAGAGCCGGAGTCAAACCAAACATCCATGGTGTCCGTGCCCTTGCGGTAGGTGCGGCCATTGCGGCGGTACTGCTCCGGCAGCAATTCTTCTACTGGGCGCTTCCACCAGGCGTCAGATCCCTCTTGGGCAAAGATGGCCTTGATGTGGTCAATGGTTTCGGCAGTCAGCAGAGCCTCGCCAGTCTCCTCGTCATAGAAGACAGGGATGGGCACCCCCCAGGCCCGCTGGCGGGAGATGCACCAGTCGGAGCGCTCCTTGACCATGGCGGTGATGCGGTTTTCCCCTTCCGGCGGGATCCACTTCACGGTTTTGATGGCCTGCAGGGCCAGCTCCCGGAAGCCGGCTACGGACGCAAACCACTGCTCGGTGGCCCGGAAGATGGTGGGTTCTTTGGTGCGCCAGTCGTAGGGGTATTTGTGGCTGTAGGGCTCCTCCTTGAGCAGGGCACCGGCAGCCTGCAAAGCCTTAATCACGGCCAGGTTGCCGCTAGTCTCCGGTTCTTTGGAGAGGACATCTAGCCCGGCAAACTGGGGGCCGGCTTCTGCGGTAAACTTCCCCTGCTCGTCCACGGGGCTGAGGATGGGCAGGCCGTACTTTTGGCCAGTCTTGAAGTCTTCTTCCCCATGCCCCGGCGCCGTGTGGACAATGCCGGTGCCGGACTCGGTGGTCACATAGTCTCCCAAAACACAGAGGCTAGTGCGGTCAAAGAGGGGGTGGCGTCCCTGGCAGTATTCCAAAGCGGATCCCGGCAGGGTGGCCTTGACCTCTAAGGGAGTCTCCAGGACTTTTTCCAGCCGCTGCCGCAAAGCGGCGGCAATGAGCAGCAGGCCAAAGCGGGGAGACTCCACCACCGCATAGGTAAGCTTGGGGTTAAAGCAGAGAGCCAGGTTGGCCGGGATCGTCCAGGGGGTAGTCGTCCAGATGGCCACCCGCAGGCCTGGCAGGAAGGGCTCTAAAACCGGCCGCGCCGCCGGGCTGAGGCTTTGCAAGGGAAAAGCCACGTAGATGCTGGGGGAGATGTGGTTGTCGGGGTATTCCAGCTCCGCTTCTGCCAGGGCCGTCTGGGAGCTGGGGCTCCAGTGGACGGGCTTGAGGCCGCGGTAGATGTAGCCTTTGAGAACCATCTGGCCAAACACCTCGATCTGGGCCGCCTCGTACTCCGGCGATAGGGTCAGGTAGGGCCGATCCCAATCTCCCCATACCCCCAGCCGCTGAAAACTGGCCCGCTGCACGTCGACGTAGTGCAGGGCGTACTCTCTGGCCTTTTGCCGCAGTTGCAGGGGGGTGAGGCTCTGCCGCTCCTGGGGGGAGAGGCTTTGCAGCACTTTCAGCTCGATGGGCAGGCCGTGGCAGTCCCAGCCAGGTACATAGCGCACCTTGCGCCCTCGCAGGAGGTGGTACTTGTTGACGATGTCCTTGAGGATCTTGTTGAGGGTAGTGCCCATGTGGATGTCGCCATTGGCATAGGGTGGCCCATCGTGCAGGACAAAGGGATCCCCCGGATTGGTTTCCGACAGACGCTGGTAGATCTGTTCTTCCTGCCAAAAAGCCTGGATGGCGGGCTCTCTCTTAGCGGCCTCCGCCCGCATGGGAAACTGAGTCTGCGGCAGGTTGAGGGTACTCTTGTAGTCCACGGCAACTTGAGCAGGCTAAAGGGCGTTTTTCTATCCTACGCCGTTGCCTGGTTCTCAGTCGTGTTCTAGGCTTCCTCTCCCTGGCCTGAGGGAAAGGGATCCAGACGGCCACCTCGGCTTTCTGCCAGGAGTCTGGCTTGCTTGGGGTTCCTTTCTTTAGGGTTGAACGGTAAGGCGCCGGCTCTCGACAACCAGGCCGCTTTGGTTAACCAGCATCACCGAGATCCACTCAGCACCCGCTTCTGGGGGGGCATCCGCCTGCAGGAAGATCCCGCCCGCCTGCAGAGGTTCGAGGGCAAACGAAGTGACATCCAGGTAGCTTGCTCCGGCAACGGGCCGCTCCGCCACAGCGCCCAACAGCAAAGATTGGGTGAGGGGCTCGGCCACAATGGCCTGCAGCGAGTAGGTGGATCCCGGCTTGACCACCTCCGGCAGCTTGAAAGTAACGGTGGGGGGTGCTGAGCCGGAGGTGAGCGTGCTCGACTCCCGCAGCACTTCTTGCTCTACCAGCAGCAGTTGTCCTGGATTGGCGGCATCCGGGCGGTAGCGGTTGCGCACCAGGACGGAAGCCTTTACCTGAAACTCCCCCCGCCCCGAAGCCTGGGATCCCTGCACTTGGCTAGCAATCTCAGCTACAATCTCAGGGCCTATCTGCCGCCAGGAGACAATTTGGGCGGAGTAGGTCAGCTCAGGATGCGCGTCCCACAGCTTGCGAATGGCCTCTTCCACCCCCTGCCGATCCAACCCGTCGCGGTGGCGGAAGTCGGGGCTGTAGCCGGCCATCACCTTCGGCAAGTCCCGTCGGTTAGCCGCGGCTATTTGCTCGTTCAGCCACTCGACCAGAGCCGCTGGCGCAGGGGCAGAAACCTGCCTTTGCAGCCCGCTTTCTAGGCGCAGCGGGGGAGTCTGGGCCAGCACTTTGCCTGCAAGCAGGATCCCCCAGCTCAAACTCAAGGCAAGGGGCCAGAGCAGTTGGGAAAAGGCGGATCGAGAGCTCAAACTGTGGGCCTCCGGCGGGCAGGTCTGCGCTTAGTTTAGCCTGTCCGGGTAGGGATCCGGCCCAACTTGGCCAAGCGGCAGATCCACACCCCTAAAGCCCGGTTTATTCTGGAGATTGGGTTCATCGGCGAGGTTCCATGGCGTCTCCTCACTCTCCTGCTTTCTTGGCTTTGGTCAACGAGGCCAAAAGCCGCATCCAAGAGCTGACCGTCGAGCAAGTCAGGCAGAAACAACGGCAAGGAGATTCCTTCTACCTAGTCGACGTGCGGGAAGAATCGGAGTGGCAGGCAGGTCGCATTGCTGGCGCCATTCACTTGAGCAAAGGCATTATTGAGCGGGACATCGAGAAGGTGATCCCAGACAAAGAAGCAGAAATTGTCCTCTATTGCGGTGGTGGGTTTCGTTCAGCCCTGGCAGCCGATAACTTGCAGAAGATGGGCTACCGCCGCGTGTTTTCGATGGACGGCGGCATCCGCGCCTGGCGAGAGGCTGGCTTTCCCGAAGAGTGCTAGAAATTCTTGCTCAGCTTTCCCAAGGAGAAAGGGGACGTCTGTAACATGGTCTCTAGGGCCGATAGCGTGGACTCTTCCGTTGCCTCTGCCATGCCTCAAACCTTGCCCCGCCCGGAGATTGCCGCCCGTCTGCAGCAGCTGCGCCAGCTTTTGCAAGAACAGAATTTGGATGGGTTTTGGGTGCCCTCCGCCGATGAGCACCTCAACGAGTACCTGCTGGAGTATCGCAAGCGGCGGCAGTGGATTACGGGCTTTACCGGCTCGGTGGGCGATGCTTTGATCAGCCGGGACAGGGCTTGGCTGTGGGTGGATCCCCGCTACCACGAGCAGGCGGAGCGGGAGGTGGATCCCAACCTGTTTACGGTGATCAAAGGCGGTCTGCCGGATCAGCCCAGCCTGATGGAGATTGTAGAGGAGTTGGGATCTGGCTTTCGCCTGGGGGTGGATCCCTTTACGGTGTCCGTAGCCACCTACCGCCAGTTACAAGCCCACGCCCAAGCCGGGGGAGTGCTGCTGGTGCCGGTTCGCGAAAACCCGCTGGACAAGCTGGCCAAGGAATCTAGCCAACCTCTTTTGAAACAACCCATCTATCCTGTCCCTGCCCAGCTCTGCGGGGCCACCCCCAGCGACAAACTGGCCCAGGTGCGCCAGGAGATGCGACGCAAGCGGGTAGGCCTGTTGCCCTTAACCAAGTTGGACCAGGTAGCCTGGCTATTGAACCTGCGTGGCTCTGACATCCCCTACAACCCGGTGTTCCGCGCCTACGCGCTGGTTGCCCTGGAGAGGGTTGCCCTCTTCACAGATCTGGAGCGCCTTACTCCCTCGGCTCGGCAAGTGCTGGCCGAAGCGGAGGTAGAGCTCTGGCCCTACGAGGCTTACCCGGAACACCTGCCCCAGTGGGCCGAGCGCTACAGGCCGGTGGGAGTGGATCCCAAGCAGACCACTCAGGGCACGCAAGAGCTGCTGCACGGGATCCCCTGTCGCGAGCTGGATCACCCTGTGGATGTCCTCAAGGCGGTCAAAAACCCCACCGAGCTGGAGCAGATGCGGCTAGCCAACCGCAAAGCCAGCCGGGCCAAGATCCGCACGCTCGCCTGGATCGACCGGCAGATCCAAGCAGGGATCCCCATCAGCGAAGCCGATGTGGCAGCCACCCTGGAGGCCCACTACCGCGAGGAAGGGGATTGGGTGGGCCTGAGCTTTAACACCATCGCTGGGGCCGGGGCCAATAGCTCTATCGTTCACTACGGCACCCCGGATCCTCAGAAGCTGCTGCAGCCAGGCGAGTTGTTTTTGTTGGACTCGGGATCCCACTACCTGGGGGGCACTACCGACGCTACCCGCACCCTCTGGATTGGCTCGCAACCCGCGGATCCCTTGTGCAAGCGGCGCTACACCGAGGTGCTCAAAGCCCACATTCACTGCGCCCGCCAGATCTTCCCCCCCGATACCTACGGCCTCTCTTTGGATGGCATTGCCCGCTCCAGCCTCTGGCAGGCAGGGCTAGACTATGGCCACGGCACTGGCCACGGCGTCGGCGCTTTTTTGAACGTCCACGAGGGGCCCAATGGGATCCACCGCCGCGCCAGCACCCCCTTCAAGGTAGGCATGATCACCAGCATCGAGCCAGGTTACTACCAGCCAGGCTGGGGCGGGATTCGCCTGGAGAACCTCTACGAGGTGGTTGCCCTCCCCGAGCCAGAGGGCTGGATGGGCTTTCGCTCTCTGACGTGGATCCCTTTTGACAGGCGTTTGATCGATTGGGATCTCCTAGACGCGGCACAGCGGGCTTGGCTGGATGAGTATCACCGCCAGGTTTACGCCCTGCACCAGGCCAGTCTCTCAGAAGAGGATGCCTCTTGGCTAGAGTGGGCCTGCGGTCTTGCCAGCTAGCCGTTATGCCACGGGTCTTGCCGCTAGCGCAAGCTCTCGCAAACCACAGCTTGCAAGGAGCAAGTTTCCTGGATGCAGCCCCAGCTAACTAGAGCAGGCGGGCTGCTTTTACGAGTTTGGGGTACTGGATTAGGAGCAGAGACTGTTGGTCTGGCAGGGGCTGAATGATCCCCTGCTGCTGCAAGCGGTTCAGCACTGCCGCCACTGTTTCCTGGTTAACCTGGCTGAGGTCGGCCAAATCCTGGAGGGGCGGGTAGATGATGCGCACTCCCTGCTCAGTCTTCTCGCCAAAGGCTTCCGCCAGTTGCACCAGCGCATGCACCACCCGCACAGAAGGGCTCTGTTGCTCCAGGTCGGCCTGCAAATTCGCTAGGCGCAGACGGCGGGAGAGGCTGCGAGCCAGTTGGTAGCACAGGCGCGGCTCCTGCAGCATCAGCATCTTGAAAGTTGCCGCTGGGATCCCGGCAGCCCGCACCGAGGTTAAGGCCAGCACATCCCGCGAGCGGGGCGCTTCGTCCAACACCGCCATTTCCCCTACCCAGGCGCCGGGCCCGAGTAGAGCTAGGGTTTGGGCGCTGTCCCAGGTTCCTTCGGCGGTGTGGATCCGCAGAGCTCGCCGCACCTTGACCCAGCCAGATAGGATCAAATCAAATAAACAACGCTGCCCCAGGCATCCTGCATCAAGAGCGCCTGCCCTGCTGGGATGTCCCGCAGCTTTACCTGGGATCCCAGCCACTGCAAAGACGTGGCCGAAAGTTCCGCCAGCGTCGGCACTGCCTTGAGCTCAGAAAGAACAGCAGCGGCGTCGGAAGTCATGCCAGATCGGGCGTCTACTCTACCGCAAGCTCACTGTAGCCCAGTTGCCAGCCCAAGAGCTATCCTGCAAGGGTACTCTCGCCAAAGATAGGAAGGGAACCCGGTTGTCCTGAATTCGTCTCTCAAGTAGAGGTTCCGGTTGGGAGGGGATCTCTTTCTGGGGATGCTTATGGATGCTGCCCTCAGCAACATCAGCGGCCAGTGCTGGTCAGCCTCACTGAGGAAGGAGCCTGTGCTGCCAGAAAAGCTTGCCGATCGGGAGCTGGTACTGCTGTGTCAGCAGGGATCCCGGCCCCACCGCGAGGCCTTTGCCGAGCTCATACGCCGCTATCAGGCCTACGTAGATAAGGTTCTCTACCATCTTGCGCCCAACTGGCCGGATCGCCAGGACTTGGCCCAGGAAGTTTGGATCCGGGCCTACCGCAACCTCAAACATCTGCAGGAGCCAGCAAAGTTTCGCAGTTGGCTGGGGCGGATTGCCACCAACCTGGTTTACGACGAGCTGCGCAAGCGCAGGCGCCAGCAGCAACCCCTCTCTTTGGATGCCTCGATTTCCACGCAAGAGAGTGAGATGGAATGGGAGCTGCCCAGCAGTAGCCCAAGCCCCCACGACCACCTCGCCACCTGCGAGTTTTACGAGCGATTGCACCAAGCCGTCCACGACCTGCCTGAGGCCTTTCGCCAAGCCATCCTGCTGCGAGAAATTCAGGGGATGGCCTATGAGGAAATTGCGGAGATTACGGGGGTATCTCTGGGTACTGTTAAATCCCGCATTGCCCGGGCCCGCGCCCGCTTGCAGTCCATCCTGAAGCCCTACCTCAATGGCGAATGACCATGTTTTGCCCCAACCTCAACCCTGACCGCGAGGATGCCGCCTCCCCTCCCCCCGCGGAGCTGCCGCCAGTGGAGGAGCGCTTTGAGCAGCTAAGCGCCTACCTGGATGGAGAACTGTCCCCCCAGGAGGCGCGACAAGTGGAGGACTGGCTAGCCAGCGATCCCCAGGCGCAGCAGCTGTACAGCCAACTGTCGGCTTTACAGGCCGGTTTGGCTAACCTCAAAGCGCCAACCCTGGATCCCGTTCAGACGGAGCTGCTGATTAGCCGTGTGTTCGAGAAGCTGGATCGAAGGCCAGAGGTTGCTCTGGGCTGGCGGCGGTGCAGCGGCTTTCCTTGGCGACAAGTGGCAGCAGCCGTGGTAGCCCTGGCGGGAGCGGGCTGGGCGGGCTGGCGCTGGCTGCACCCTCAGCCGTTGGTGTCTCTGGAGGATCCGCCAGTGCGGGTGGCAATTGTGCCCGCCTCTGCTTGGGTTGCCCAACGCTATCTATTTGAGCCAGGACAGAAGCAAGACGCCTACTCAATTTTATTCGAGTCGCTGCCCAACTCCCCAACCGACTTGAGCTGGGAGTGAGCTAATTGGCTTGAGCTAGCTTGAAGTGAGGAACACAGGGTGAGAACAGCGGTTTGCCAAGCTTGGGGGCTAGCAGTTTGTCTTTGGCTGGGCAGTCTGGGATCCTGGCCAGCCCAGGCAAACCCCAGCGCCTTGAAGTCCGCTTCCCAGCCCACTCCGCCGCCGGCCAGCTCTCAGGCTCCTGCTCGAAAAAACCAGCCGCCCTCTGGTGAGATAGAGCTTTCCCCTTTCCCCAACTTCCCCCTTCTCAAAGAGGTAGAAGCGCCTCCACCACCCTCGACTAAGCTGGGCATCGATTGGGCTCAGCTGCCCCTCCTTCCCGATCCCGAGCTGGCGGCAGAAATGGATAGGGAGTTTAGCCGCCGCCTAGCCCGCTTGAACCAGCAGATTGCCAGCCAACAAGACCGCCTCTACCGCCTTTTGCAAACCTGGGACGCCGACGTAGAGGACATTCGCCAGACCCAGGCCCAACTCAGCCAGTTGCGCCTCGAACGGGATCGCTTGGCTCTGGAGCACCTGTTGCTGCTGCGGCAGTTGCAAGAGAACTTCGCCCTGCCTCTACCGCGCCGCTCTGCCGCCAGCTCTCCCTAAAGGAGGGCCAGGCTATGATCAACGCAGGGCAACCAGTAACGAAGCTGATCCATGGCCCAAGTGCCGAGCAACCCCGAGATCGAGCAATTGGCCGCTGCCATTGGCAAGGAAGTTTACATCGATGTAGCCCGGTGGCACCTCTACCTGCGGGATGCCCACCTGCATACCGTTTTGGCGGAGCGGCTGGCCCCTCAGGTGATGGCAGGCAAGGTGGATGAGAATGCCGTCACGGAGATCCTGCAAGGGATCCCGGTAAAGGTGGGGGGCGGGCGCAAAGAGCTGCCTCTGGTGGATCTGCTGCCCATGCAAAGCCTGCTGAACCTGCTGGATGTGCTGGAGGAGTTCAGTCGCAAATGGGCGCAGTAGAGGGAGAGAAAGCATTGCACCAGCAACACCACTCCAAGCGGCCTAAGCAATCGCTGTCCCCGGCTATCACCTGGCTCTTGCTGCTGGGACTGCTGTCAGCTTGTCAGGGAACGGAGTGGGGAGAACGACTGGAACGGGCGGTGCGACCGGTGGATCTGTCTGTTCCTCCCTCTGCAGAGCAGCCGGCGACGCCAAGGCCTCTCTCAGAATTCCCCTCACCCTCCACCTCTCCCCCTGTTGCCTTGACACCTCTGCCAAGCCAAGTCAGCAGCCGCTTCACGGATCTGGAGCCCGGATCCCTAGTGGCCCAGTCGGTCTATTACCTGGATCGGCTGGGGATCTTTGCCGATATTGCTGGCAGCGAATTTCAGCCGCAGCGCAGCGTGCGTCGAGGAGAGTTTGCCCGCTGGCTGGTGCTAGCCAACAACGCCATTCACGCTGACGAGCCCAGCCGCCAAATCCGCATAGGATCTCCCTCGGAGCGCCCTCTTTTTTTGGATGTACCGGAGGAGGATCCCAACTTTCGCTACATCCAGGCCCTGGGAGCTGCCGGCATCGCTACTGGGGATGCCAATCGCGAGTTTCGCCCCAATAGCCTGCTGTCGCGAGCCGAGTTAATTCGCATGAAGGTGCCTTTGGATTTGCCGCCCGGCCAGATCAAGGGATCTCGGGCAGAGCTGGAGGGGCGCTGGGGCTTTACCGATGCGGCGCAGATCCCCGACGAGGCTGTTGCTCCCCTAGTGGCAGATCGCAGCCTAGAGAATGCCTCCACCGTGTTGCGCACCTTCGGCCCCATCCGCACCTTTAACCCCCTCCAGCCAGTTAGCCGTGGGGAAGTGGCAATTGCCCTGTCTGCCTTTGGAGAGCGGACGGCTCAAGAGGCCGTAGCCCAGCTCTCGGCTCTCCCAAGTCCAACTCCTGCCGTCGAATCCTCTCCCCTGCCAGCCGAGCCGGAACCGACCTCCTCCCCCACTTCCGAACCCTCCCCTGCTGAACCTCCGGCAGTTACCCCAGGGGTAGGGAAAATCGTTACGCCCCGCGAGTCTCAACCCTGAAGTAGCGGGATCCCAGCAAGAGGTCGAGCCGCCCAATAGAATGGGAGAAGCCAGCTTTGGAAAAAGGGATTCCGGCGGTGTCTGCAACTGTTCCCGAAATTCGCTCTGAAGACCTGCTGCGCTACACCGTCATTGGGTCGCGGCGGCCCAGCGTTTACTTTTGGGCAGTGGTTCTGACGGCAGGGGGTCTGGGCTTTACCCTGGCTGGTCTTTCCAGCTATTTCCACCGCAATTTGCTTCCCTTTTCCGACCCCGCCAGCCTGGTGTTCATTCCCCAGGGCATTGCCATGCTCTTCTACGGCGTGCTCGGCTTCCTGGCAGGGTCGTACCAATGGCTGAGCCTGTACTGGAACTTGGGGGGCGGCTACAACGAGTTCAACCGCCGTACCCAAAAGATAACGCTGGTGCGGCAGGGCTTTCCAGGCAAAAACCGCGAAGTTCGTCTGGAGTATGACTTTGCCGAGGTACAAAGCCTGCGGGTGGAGCTGCGAGAAGGCCTCAACCCCCGCCGAGCTATCTACTTGCGAGTGAAAGGACGCGGTGACATCCCCCTCACCGGCGTTGGGCAGCCGCCTTCTTTGGCCGAGATTGAAAACCAAGCCGCCGAAATTGCCCGCTTTCTTAATGTCAGCCTAGAGGGTATTTGAGGTTCGACTCAGTTGCAGACGGTGGCGGGGCAAGGCTGAAACGCTTAATTCCCCCTCCTACAGGGAGAGGGGTGGGGGCATTTTTAGGAATTGCGGCCCGAGTAGCTAGGCAAAGCTGCAGGGCTGGCTGCCTCGGGAGCAAAAGCCTGGGCTGTCGGGAACCCCAAAAACGGGCTACGCTCCACTGCCTGAACAGAGAGGGTAAACAGGGGATTGGAGAGGATGCCAGCAAAGATGGTGGCCACGAGGGTCAACACCATGCCCACTCGCAGAGCCGGCATGCCCTCTGCCTGCCAGTCGGTCTCGGCGTAGTTTTGCACCGAAAGCGACATCTCCTGCGGCTCTTTCACCACCATGGTTTTCACCACTCGCACGTAGTAGTAGATGGAGATGACGCTAGTAACCAGGCCCACCAGCACCAGGGTGTATTCTCCTGCCTGCCAGCCAGCCCAGAAGAGATAGAGCTTGCCGAAAAAGCCGGCCAGTGGCGGCAGCCCGCCCAGAGAGAGAAGACAAATGCTAAGGCAAAGGGTGAGGAAAGGATCCTTCTGGTAAAGGCCACTGTACTCGTTGATTTCGTCAGTGCCGGTCTTGAGGCTAAACAGGGTGACGCACAGAAAGGCGCCCAGGTTCATGGCTAGATAAACCATCAGGTAAAAAATCAAGCTGGCGTAGCCCGCTTCCGTGCCTGCCACCAAACCAATCAAAACAAAGCCCGCCTGCCCAATAGAGGAATAGGCCAGCAGGCGCTTGAGGCGGGTTTGGGCAATGGCCACCACATTGCCCAGCACCATGGTCAAGATAGCCAGCACTGAGAGCACCGCCCGCCACTCTTCCGTCATGGCTGGGAAGACGGTAGCCAGAAAGCGAATGGCCAGGGCAAAGCCTGCCGCTTTGGATCCCACCGACAAAAAGGCCACCACCGGCGTCGGGGATCCCTCGTAGACGTCGGGAGTCCACTGGTGGAAGGGCACCGCCGCCAGCTTAAAGCCAATGCCCCCAAGGCAGAACACCAAGGCCAGGATCCCTGCTAGGCCAGCATTGGCCAGGTGGGGCGCGATGGCCGACAGTTGGGTTTGCCCCCCCGACAGGCCATAGAGCAGCGACATGCCGTAGAGGAAGATGGCCGTGCTGCTAGCGCCGGTCAGCAGGTACTTCAGGGCAGCCTCAGAGGAGCGCGGATCTCGCTTCGTGTAGCCAGCCATGAGGTAGCTGGCAATGCTCAGCGTTTCCAGCGAGACAAACACCATGATTAAATCCATCGCTCCCGCAAGGAACATTCCCCCCAAGGTGGCCGTGAGGAGCAGCACATAGAACTCGCCCGTGGGCGTGCCTGCCTGGCTGAGGTAGCGTTCCGCCATCATCACCGTCAGCGCTGCTGTCACCACCACCAGGCCACGGAAGAGAATGCTCACGGGATCCGCGGCAAAGCTGCCCAAGAAGCTCTCCAACTGGGGCTGCTGCCACTGCAGCACCAGGGGCACCAGGGCTCCCATCAACCCCAAGAGGGAAAGAGTTGGCAAACTTCTGCGCGCCGCCGACCCGCCCACCAGATCCACTGCCAGGACGAGCAACAGCGTGAGGGTGACCACCACCTCCGGCCAAATCGCGCCGGCATGCAGGTTTCCGGTTGGGGCGAAAACATCCATAGGAGAAAACTGTGAAGAGAGATTAATGGGATCCAAAGCCAGCATACCGCGATTTCCGGCCTTCCCATCTTGCTTCTGGCATCTCTTCTCCCAATCGTCTCCATCGACACTCCCTGGGTCTAAGAAAGCTTGGCGCTGGAGGTAAGCACCAATTGCAGGCGGGCGTGGATAAGACTCAAGTCCGCCAAGCCCAGGTCGAGCTCGCCGTCGACGACGATTCCGGTGTTGATCAGCCGATCCAAGAGTTCCAAGAGGGATCCCTCGCCGTCGGGCTGGCCGGGGTAGTAGTCTCCCTGGCGGGGCAGAAGCGTGCCCAGATCCCCTAAATCTAGATTGAGATCTGCCGGGTCAATCTCCAGCAGGGCGCAGAGTTGCCGAATTTGCTGCCGCAGGGCTTGCAGGCTGCTGCCGGCCCGCTCGATCTGCTCCGGCGAAAGGCGATTGGCCTCCATCTGCCGCACCACCTGAGCTTCCATCAACTGGCGCAGCAGCTCCACCAAGGTCAGCAGCAGGGAGGCAAGGCCAGCTTCCGGGCGTTTCCGGTCAGGGCTAGCTTGAACCCGACTCAAGTCTTGCGGGCCGGCTGGGCTGATGGCAAGACCAGAGGAAGGAGGAGGCGGGATCAACCACTGCTCAAAAGGCTGGGAGAGCTGTTCCAGGCTAAGGAGATGCAGGCGGGGATCCCGGGCGGCCTCTTCTCGCTCCTCCGGCAGGTTGTAGCCCCAGCCAGCCAAAAACAAGAGCACCGGCTCTAGCTCCGGTACGCTTTGCACCTGGCGCAGCGTCTGCAAGCGATCCTCGACAAACCAGAGTTCCTCGGGCGCTACCTGAGCTGCAGTTAGCAGCCGCTGGAGGGTGGCGGCCTTGGGAGCGCGCACCTCCTTGCCCAGGATGCGGTGGCGCGGCAGTTGGATCCCTTCGCGGAGCAAAAGCTGCTGGATAAAGCGCCCCTCTTTGGTACTGAGAATGGCTAGGCGCGGCTCGCCGGCAGCCTGTACTTGGCGCATCCAGGCTGTCACCCCCGGATAGAAGCGGTGCAGCTCCAGCCACCCCTGCCGATCCTCTGCAAGCCAGCGATCTCGCACCTCATCCAGCGCTTGGGCCAAAGCCCGCTCGGAAACCCCCGCCTGCTGCAACAACCGCTGTCGCCAGCCGGGCCAGTCTTGGCGCAAAGCGTCTTCCGGGATCCCTTGCTGCAGCCCCCAGAGCAACAGGGGCATCTCCCAACCCGTCTCGATTAGCGGGCGCAACTGGTCAAAGACTGGCTGCAACGGCTGCAATTGCGCAGGAGCCAGGCCCCACACCTGGGCACAGACACGACAGGAGGAGGCAAAGTACTCTGCCCGCCCATCGCAGAGCACGCCATCAAAATCCAGAACCAAAATGCGGGGGGACATTCGCCGGGGGCTAGCGAACTCCATACGGGATCCCCCTCAAGGCAAGTTGCAAAAACCCAGCTAAGGATCAATCAAACTGTTCCACGAGATTAGCTCAAGCTAATGGGATTCCGAATCTCCACCGGGTTTAGCGGGCAATCCTGCGGGCCAGTTGGCCAAAGATGGTGGAGTTGGGAGGTAGGGAATAGTCACTGACTGCCCTTGGCGTTAGAGCCGGCATTGGCCATCGCCAAGATCGCCCGGGGGTAGGGACGTTGCAACGGCTCATTGGGAAAGCGGTAGCCTCCTACCCCGCTTTGTGCCTGTGGGATCCCCGCCTTGGGCCATGAAGCCCCGAATCCCGCGCTGGAAGATGAAGCCATCGTAGAAGTGAGCGTTGGCCCAAAAAGACGAAGCTGACAGTAAGGGAAGCTTCTTGCGGGAAAAGCTCCAGAACTATCGTGCCGGCAGTGGCTCCCCTCATAGCCGTGTAGGATTTGGCCAAGCAGCCCTGGCGCGGGCTGTTGTAGGTCTTTTGCCCAACTATTGGGCTGGAAGCAAAAATGTGGGAGAACCAACCCTGGGAGAGCCCTCGTCGATCCAAGCTTAGTCTTGACCGGACTTGGATGGGGGCTTAGCGCGTCGCACCAGCCAGTAACTTACCGACAGAGCCAGAGTTGCTGCCCCCAGGCCAATCAAATCCAACCCCCCCAGCTTCTCGAAATCAAAAATGATGATCTTGCGCGCCACCGCAATCAAAGAGGTAACAATGACCAGCTCCACTTGCACAACCTGCTTTTGCAGGTAAGCAGTAATGTTCTCCAAAATCTCCAGGGCAATCAAGATATTCAAAAAGAGGCCGAAGATCTCAATCAAAGTGGTGGAGAAAAACCCGGTTGGCTCCCGTAGCAGATCAGCCACCAAGAAGCGGGCCAAATCGACAACTGCTACTATAACTAGCCCAATCAGGAGGATTGAAAGCAGCTTCGAGATCAAGCTTTCTATGCGGGTAATACCTCTAAGGAAGGGATCCTCCTCCTCCGTCTCATGAGGATTGTGCAACAGCCACTTGAGAAACCGCATGTCGATGCCACCGGGTTTGAGACCCATGTCCCAGCCTCAACGACTACATTATCCATCCCGAGTGTCTCCAGGGGGAGAAGAGTGGGAGCCTTTAGGGCGATGGTTGCGGCACCGATCTGAACAATACTTCACCTCTGGCCAACACTTGGCCCACTTCTTACGCCAAGTAAAAGGCCGGCCGCAGGTGAGGCAGATTTTGCTAGGCAGATCCGACTTTTTCCGGTGGCGGGGCATAGCGTGCTGGAGACAACAACCCTTGGATCAACTTGTACTTTGCAACTGCAGCAGCGGTTGAAGCTGGGAACGGCGGCGCAGAGCAGCCTCAATCAGGCCCAAAAAGAGGGGATGCGGGCGGTTGGGGCGGGAGCGAAACTCGGGATGGAATTGGGTGGCGATGAAAAAGGGGTGGCTGGGCAGCTCGATGATCTCCACTAGACGGTTGTCGGGCGAAACACCGCTAATCACGTAGCCAGACTCGAGGAACAGGCTGCGGTAGGCGTTGTTGAACTCGTAGCGATGGCGGTGGCGCTCATAGACAATTGTCTCACCATAGAGCTTGGCTGCCAGGGTGTCGGGCAGAATGCGGCAGGGGTAGAGGCCCAGGCGCAGGGTTCCCCCCAGGTGCTCCACATCTTTCTGCTCCGGCAGCAAGCTGATGACGGGATGAGGAGTGTCGGGATCGAACTCATAGCTGTTGGCCCGCTCCAGGCCGGCAATATGGCATCCCCAGTCGATCACCGCACACTGCATGCCCAAACACAGCCCCAGAAAGGGAATGCCCCGCTCCCGCACGTGGCGGATGGTGACCACCTTGCCCTCGATGCCGCGGTTGCCAAACCCCCCTGGCACCACTACGCCATCTACCCCCGCTAGCAGAGTTTCTGGTCCCCGCTCCTCGACTTCCTCAGAAGAGATCCAGCGCAAGGTAATGCCGGCATTGAGGGCCAGCCCGGCATGGCGCAGGGCTTCCGCCACCGAGAGGTAGGCGTCTGTCAGGCGCACGTATTTGCCGACAATGGCGATCTCCACCTGCTCTTGCGGGTGGTGCAGCCGCTGTACCAGGAGCTCCCACTCGCGCAGATCCGGCTGCTGTGGATCCAGGTTGAGAATCTCCAAAACTCGCTGGGCCAGGCCCTCCTGCTCCAGGATCAGGGGCACGTCGTAGATGCTGGGAGCATCCTGCGCCTGGATGACACATTCCACCGGCACGTCGCAGAACTCGGAGATCTTCTCCTTGATGGCGCGCGGCAGGGGTTGTTCACAGCGGCACACCAGCACGTCCGGCTGAATGCCAATCGAGCGCAGCTCCTTGACCGAGTGCTGGGTAGGCTTAGTTTTCATCTCTCCCGATGCCTTGATTAGAGGCACCAGGGTGACATGCACATAGGCCACGTTGGCGCGGCCCACGTCCTTGCGGAACTGGCGGATGGCTTCCAAGAAGGGCAAAGACTCGATATCCCCCACCGTGCCCCCCACTTCTACCAGCACCACGTCGGGGTTGGTCTCGCGGGCCACCCGCCGAATCCGCTCCTTGATCTCTTGGGTTACATGGGGGATCACCTGCACCGTGCTGCCCTGGTAGTCGCCCCGCCGCTCCTTGGAGATCACCGCCTGGTAGATGGCGCCGGTGGTGACGTTGTTGAGCTTAGACATGTTGGTGTCGGTGAAGCGCTCGTAGTGGCCCAAGTCCAAGTCGGTCTCGGCGCCATCGTCGGTAACAAACACCTCCCCATGCTGGTAGGGGCTCATCGTGCCGGGATCCACGTTGATGTAGGGATCCAGCTTCAAAATCGACACGGTGTAGTTGCGGGACTTGAGCAGACGGCCCAGGCTAGCCGCTACAATGCCTTTGCCAATGCTGGAGACGACTCCGCCAGTGATGAAGACAAACTTGGCCATAGCCCCGACCCTTGCCCTTTCTTGATTATGCCAGGGATCCCAGGGCTTCCTCAGCGCCGGGAGCGAATGGGGCCATTGTAGAGGATGGTGGTTTGAAAGGTGCGCCGATCCACCCGCACCTGGGTTTCAATGCTGGGTTGGACAAAGCCGGGCTCGCCGCCGCGGAAGGTAAAGACCCAGGCGTCTTCAAACTCTTCAAACGGCGCGTCGATGGCCGCCCCGTGCATGGAAGCCTCGGCGCGGTAGCGCTGCAAGCCCCCGTTGGCAATCTCGGCCGCTTGGCGGGCCAGGTTCTTGGCTCGGTTGAGATCGCGGAAGTATCGACTAATTTCCTCAAAGCTCCCCCTGGGCAGCGGTCGTCGCGGGGCAGGTGTGGGCGGCACAGGCCGGGGATCCGGCACGATGGGCAAGGTGGGAATATCTTGGCTGGGGGGCAGTGGAGTTTCTGGGAAAAGCGGGGTGACCCCCTGCGCCTGAACGGGCAGCAAGGATCCCCAGAACAAAATGCCGCCCAGGGAG
>NZ_JANSJL010000037.1:0-2457 GCF_047502745.1 Synechococcus sp. F70.1 | reverse complement strand
GCCCAATCAGCGAAGAGAAGCCGCAGGCCAACAGGAAGGGATCCTTGTCTTGAGTTTTTCTAGCGAGTGCCAAAATTACGCTTCCCAAGCAGAGCAGGAGGCGGTGAAAAGGCTCTTTACTAACCTCACCTGGATGATGTTCCATCTGGGGGGTGTGGGCCAAGGAGCTAGAAGACCCTGCTACTCCCGCCAGGATCGCGACCGGCCTCCCTGGTGGCGCGGCTCTACCCTAATTCCCAGGTCGGAGGATGCCTTTTGGAAGCTGGCGGAGTCGGTGGCTGGGTTTCAGAAGCTTTTCCAAAAGCGCCTGGGCAACTTCTTTGACGCTCTCAAGACTCTAACCAAGCAGGCCATTAACCCCGATAGCCCAAGAAGTGCTGGCCAGGTTCAGAGGGATAAGTGGCCGCAAGCGGTGGATGCCAACTGCAGGATCGTAGTCTGCAGCGGCGAGGAAGATTTCAACAAACCCTATGCCCTGGCAACTTTGCATCGCTTAGGCCGACAAGATGAAGGCCGGTACGACAAATTCTTGTGCGGGGGTGTACAGGGAGGTGCTCTGCCCTCTCCGGTTTGGATTGCCGATTTGGGTGATTACCAAGTGGTTACCGTTTTTGGGGCAACGGTGAATCCTAGGAAAAGTTATCTTGAACAGCTCAGGAAAAATGCTGATGATTTTGGAATAATCTGGCCCTTGAAGTAGAGATCTTGGAGAATCTCTGGAGGAATAAAATGTCCAAAAAGAGGATCAATGCCAAAGTTCTTAGAAACCTTGTTACAGCTGTGGTCAACGGCTCGATCACGCTGGCCATTTTGCTCATTGCTCCCTTGGGCCTGGCAGCCGTGATTACCAACACTATTTTGGTTGCCATTGCCAGCTTCTTTTCTGGAAGCTTAACAGAGATGGTCATGGATCTTTTGTCAAGCCCTGAAATTGACGTGGAGGTTTTGCCAGAAGAGCGCCAATCCAAGACCAGCACTTCCATAGAGCCAAGGCGAGGCTCAGAGAGTCTGCGTCGAGATGATCAATAATGCGAACCTTGTATGTTTCCCAGCAAGGGTGCAGGCTAAGCCTCAGGCAAGAGTTTGTGCTGGTTCATTTGGGCGAGTCGCTCTTGCAAGAGATGCCTCTGCCCTTGCTGGAGCAAATTTTAATCTTTGGCCGATCCCAGGTAACCACAGACGTAGTGAGAGCGTGCCTGAGGCGGAATATTCCTATTGCCTATCTCTCCCGGCTAGGCTATTGCTATGGTCGCCTTGTTCCTATAGAGAGGGGGTACCGCCGCTTAGCTCATTTGCAACAGGCGCTCCCTGAAGAATGGCGATTGCAAACGGCAGCCCAGATGGTGCGAGCCAAGCTTCTCAATAGCCGAGTGCTGCTGATGAGGCAGCTCAGGCAGCGCCCCACTGAGACAGGGGATCTGACCCTGCGCAGTCTGGAACATTTGGCTGCTCAAGCTCTTGAGGCCAAGTCTCTAGATCAATTGCGGGGCATTGAAGGAGCGGCTGCGGCTCTGTATTTCCCGGAATTGGGAAATTGCCTTCAGCAAAGGGGCTTTGTTTTGCTTAACCGCACTCGACAGCCGCCCACTAACCCGGTTAATGCCATGCTCAGCTTTGGCTACATGGTGCTCTGGAACCATCTATTAACCCTGGTTGAGCTGCAAGATTTGGATCCCTATCAAGGTTGCCTACATGCCAGCAGCGAACGCCACGCTGCTTTGGTTTCCGATTTGCTGGAAGAGTTCCGAGCGCCTATTGTGGACTCATTGGTACTGTGGCTGGTCAACAGCGGTGTTATGGATATCCAAGAAGACTTCGAGTATCGAGATGGGGGCTGTTTTCTCAGCGATGCTGGCAGAAAGAAGTATCTCAAAGCTTTTCTCCAGAGAATGGAGGGATCCATCCAAACCCCCGATGGGGATCAACCCCGCTGGGATTTGCTGACGCAGCAGGTTAAGAAATTTAAGCATTCTGTCTATAATCCTCAAGACCTGTATCAGCCTTACCGGATTCGCTGATGTTTCTTTATGTCGTTACCTACGACACCCCTTGTGATAAGCGCCGCAAGAAAATTGCCGACCTGCTAGAAGGCTACGGCAAGCGCGTGCAATACAGCGTGTTCGAGTGTGTCCTCGACAAGGACAAGTTCGAGGAGCTCAAGCTACGGCTCCGGAAAAGGGTCAAGCCCGATGAGGACAGCGTCCGCTTCTATCCCCTCACCAGCCACGCCCTTGACCAAGTGGAAATCTGGGGTGGGCCCCCCTTAACTGCACCCCCCCACTCGATCGTTGTCTAGCTCAAGCAACTCTCCACCCACTTCAGTACTTGATGTTCTCAAAAGCACACAAAAACGGTATCAACGCTTTTGCGAGCGCCTCGCCAAAACCCGCAAAGGCCGATTCTTTCGTTGACCCGCTCGATGCCTTGCGCCACAAGGCTTTCAGGCCTCTCACCCCC
>NZ_JANSJL010000036.1:39884-55942 GCF_047502745.1 Synechococcus sp. F70.1 | reverse complement strand
CGTTGTGAGTAAACATAGTTGGCATCTCAAACCCTTCCCCATCCTAGCAGGGCCCTCAGGGGAGAGCCTCCTTCCTTGCTAGACGGCAATTAACTTCTGGCGATCTATGTTTTGCAGGATACTGAAGATGTTATCGCCAAGGCGCTGGAACTCCTTGCCGCTTTTGTCGGCAAAATGGAGCACCCAGGGCAGCCTACAGGCTTGGAAGCCACTGGCAGGATGAAGTTGAGAGAGGTGATAGGTTTGTAAAGCCAGAACTTCCAAGGGAGTCTTGCCGTGCTCGTGGATCGCTCGCAGAGGTCTTGCACTGCCGAGGGAGTTCCCACCTTTTCTAATGGGCTGGCTTGTTATTAGAGTAAACGACTTTCGCGAGTAGTCGAAAACAACAGTGCCTATTTTGGCATCTTTGTACTTACCTTTTCCTTCTTCTATCCCCATTCTTCCTGTACCGCTTTTGCGTATGCCAACAATATCCACAGCAATCTTTTCTTTTTCTAGCTCCTCAATTGTTCTACTAAATTCGCCTCCTTGAACTAAACCATCCCTCATCAAGAGAACCTTGCTTGGATATCGACTAAGCTTGTCATAAAACCTATCGACAAGTTTGGACACAGTTTGATAAATTGCGTCCCCGGAGAAGGTTTCTCCTCTCTACACAGCAGGTAGCTCCCAACCTAAGCTCTGCCCATCAGCCAGAACAGCGAAAGCAGAGGCTCCGTAGTATAGCCGCCGATTGGTTCCCACATCGAAGCCGATGATCAGCTCAGGGCCTACAGGATCGTCGAGGGGTTCCAGGAGTACCGGCTGCCACGCTGCCTTGCACAGAAGGCCTAGGACGACGTTTAGAGCCTTGTAGGGATCAGCCCCAGGGATCATAAACTGAGTCGCTATCCCTGCTTCAAGGGCCTCCATGCGGATCCTTTGCTTGCGCTCATTGGGTGACCAAGGCATAACGACCAAAACCGTTTTGATCCCTTGCTCAGCCCAGCTTTGCCAGAACCTTTTTCGGGCGAGATCGCCCTCAGGCAAGTCTTGCTGAGTGGCATAGAAGTCTACTTCAATTTCCGCGCCGCTTTTTTGGGCTACCTCAAGCAAGCAGTTGAGCACTTCGCTAGGGTACTCTCGCTTGTCGTCATAGAGGTTTAGACATGCAAACTTGGTCTCGCCTACCTTCGCACATCCCCGGTATCTAACCCGAGCAGGATTTTCAACTGGTCTGCGACCCGATCCCAATAGCTTTGGCTTGGGCAGGATGTAGCCTTGGGTCTTTAGCGGCTTAATTTCCTCAGGGGAAAGTTTGTAGACTTCCTTTATAATGGTCCTCGCAGTCTCTTCGGACTCTTCGAATCGTTCTTTCAAACTTTTTCTGATGCACTCGATAACAGCGGCGCTAACTTTTCCGCCAGGGCTTCTGTTGTCTTCTAGACTGGCTAGCATCTCCAAGGTTAAAGCAGGCGATAACCTTCGGGAGAGATGGGGATAACGTCTTTCCTTTGATGCTACTTCGACTACCCAAGAGCTCTCAACTTCTTCTACAAGTGCATTGTACTTCTGCAAATGATACTCCGCCAGACTGATGTTCTGCTCTGGTAACCGAATCTCCCGTGGGGATTGGTTAGAAAGAATACCCAGATATTTCCAAGTCAAACGTTTGCCGTTCGCATCAAAGTATGTATTTCGCACAATCTCGATTGGAACGTCCGGATAGCTTTCCAACCATTCATGCAAAGTCCACGGCGTGTAGAAGCGGTAATGAATATCGACTTCTAAGTAAAGCTTTCCGTCTGGTTCGACGGCAACATCTATCATTCTCCCTCTGTGGATTTCCCAGCCTTCTCCGGAAAGTTCTACCCCTTTCTGAGCAGTCACCCACCAGAGCAGGCCGCCTCCTATCCATTCGACTTCAGTTTTCTTGTACTGAGATTTAAGGCGCAACCCTATCCTCTTGCGCTCAAAGCTTTCGAGGGCGCTTCTTTCTTGAGCATTGGCACAGGTTAGAACCCTAAGCCCACGCTCTTCCAACTCCCACTCTGGTGTTTTGAGCTGGCTGGGCGAAACTCTTTCCTGCGTGATAATGCGACTTCCCAAACGAGCAGCTATTACATCTAGCCGATTGCAAACCCTAGCGATAGCTCTCTGCTCTTCTCCTAGCTCCGGGGGTGGGTTTGGCCTACAGTCGTACTCATAAAAGGTGAGGTCTTCCTGAGTTAGCTCCTTAACAAGAAAGCGATTGAGGATAACTGGGACTTCCTGCTGAAGCAGTCTCATTGGCAACCTCTGAGTTCAAGCTTCTCTCTAGAATAAGCCCTAATTTTCCCGATCGCGCCTTGGGGATCCCCCTAGGTTAGAGCTGAAACAACTCGGGCGGAGCCAGGTCGTGGCTAAGCGCCTCAGCCTCAAAGTGGCCGCTCATGCCCACCACCTGCCACTCAGCACTGCGATTCCCCTGACGGAAGCGCAGCCGTCGAGCCCGCAACGGCACCACGGCTACAACTTCTACTGGAAATTGTTGGTATTCGCCCAAGTACTCCCGGTAGTCCGGCGGCAGGTCGGCACTGCTTTCGATTTGAATCCAAAACACCCGCCCTGCCTGGTTGCCGTAAGCGCGGATCTGCTCCTGACCCTGGTACTGCTCCACGCCGCGCAGCCGCTGCCGCCCCACTTGCATAGACTTAGCCCACTCCGGCAAGGGATCCCCCAAGCTAATCGGCCAGGCTGGTGCACCCAACCCCAGCCAACACAACAGCAGCAGAACCCAGACCCAGGGCCAGCGACGTGCCCTTCTGCGCGCAGGGATCCCGTCCTGAGCAAGCATTGGTTTCCTCCCCAGTTCAACTCAAAACTTGGTCTCAACGCAGGCGAAAGCCAATCCGACCACGTTCACTATCGAAAGCAACGTCGGCGTTGAAAAACAGGGGCATGCCCAACAGTTGCACGCTCTGGTTGCCGTTGACAAAGATCCGATCCCGGCTGGGCGTTACCGGAAAGCCAACCCGGATGCGGTAGTCAAAGGCTCCTCCCAGCACAGCTCGCCACTCCGAGCCTGAGGGTAGGGTAGCGGTGGGAAAAGGAGCGGATCCCAATAGTCGAACGTTGAGGAAGATGTCGGAAGCGCCGCTGTCAAATACGGTGGGGCTAGGGACATTTTGAATAGAAGTATTGCTGATGCTGTAGGCCACTTGCAGAGCTTCATCCCGCCAGATGGGCGTGCCATCGGGAAAACTTCCCACCTGGGGCAGTGGCCGAAAACTGAAGCCAGCGGTGTTGGCCTCGGTCAGGCCGACGGTGAAAAGGCCCTGAGCAGACTCAAAGCCGCCGGTTTGGATGATGTACCCCGAGCGAAAATTGCCCGGCAGGCGAGTGAGAGGGCTAAACAGGTCGCGATTAGGGCTGCGCTCGTCCAACGAGGTGCCCAGGATCCCGGCAAAGGGCTGCCCTGGCCCAAATAGATAGTCGGAACACCTGGCCACCAGCGGCTCCACACAGGTGATTTGGTCAATCAACTGAATCGTGACCGGCTCTCGGCTCTGGATCCCACCCAAGCTGAAGGGAGCGCGAGCCAGCACACCGATAAATTGCGTGCCATCAGCGAAGGTTACCGTGGAAGGGATCCCCGTCCGCTCTAAGCCAAAGCGCCCTGCCACCGACGACAGAATACGCAGCCCCGCTGAGCCGGTATCCAGAAGCACTTCAGCCTCGCTCCCAGCCACACCCACTGTCAAGCCCAGCAACTTAAAGCGGCTGGTGCCCAGAGTGCGCACCGCTAGAGGAATCGACCGGCTGCCCGGCTCAGGCGGAGGAGGGATCAATCCAGGAGGGGAGGTCCCAGAGCCCTTGAGGCTAGAACAGGCGATCCCCAGCAGCACCACCAGCGCCAGCACCAGCCCCCTCAGCCTGCGCCAGGTTTCCCTTGTCCAGGCTTTCCTCGGGAGCCGCTCTCCTGTCTGCATCAGATCCTCCAGCCACCAAACGCTCGAGCAGGGAAAACCGGCCTATGCCAACCCCCCCTGCCCCTAGCTTGCCGAGGGGGCTGCCAAGGCGCGCAGTGCTCGGATATGCCGGCCAAGAACAGTGTAGCCAGAGCCCGAGGCGGGATCCCCCCCTCTGCTAGCGGGACGGGTTCTCGCCCTGCGGGCTAGCCTCCGGCATCAGACAGCCGAGGGCATCACACCCTGCTGGACCCTCTGCGGTTAGGGCGAGGTTGCGGTCATAGCGCGCCAGCGCCTCGTAAAAGTTGTCGGTCTTTCGTCTTTGCTTGACCTCGGCCATCAGCCGCTCGTAGGTGGCCTTGTCGATTTTCTCGAAGGGCAAGCGGGGGAAGGGAGCGTCGAAGCGGGCCAGCAGTGCTGCGCTGATGTAGCCCTCGTCGTCGCGGATGGCCTCGTAAATTCGGGATCCCAGCGCTTCGATCTCGTCCTCGCGCAGCTCGATGGTGGCGGAGGTGTTGTGGGTGGTGTAGTACTTTTGCACCTGCATGTAGAAGTCAAACTGAGCCAGGGCAGAGAAGCGCTCAACCTCAATCTCCTCGGCGCCGGGCAAATTGGCCCACTCCACCTCCACCGGCAGCTCTACCAACCACTCGGTGCAGCGGGGATCAAAGGGGTCGTTGAGCAGGTTGCCGTGCTCATCCTTGTCAGACTGGGCGGGCACCACCGAGTAGCCGTAGTCCAGGCAGGCCAGGGCCACGGGGTCGTTTTTGGCAAAGGTGATGCGGCGAATGTAGCGCTGAGCCTTGGGCGGGTGCCAGCCGGGAGAGGCGTTAGTCAGGAGCGACTTGGTGCCGGCAGGTTGAACGGTGGTGCAGCGGTTGGGGCGGCGCAACCCGTGACGGTCGCAGTAGTCCCAAACCACGCGGTGAACGACCTCCTTCCAGAAGCTGAGGTATTCCCGCTCCTGCTGCTTAAACTCCCGCCCCAGAGGCGTATCGGGCCTCCCTTCCTGCCACCAGCGCAGCCAGTCCACCCCAAAGGCTTTGACGCAAAAGTCAAATAGACCAGTAAACGAGACGCCGACAATGGGATCCCATTCCCTTGAGCGCTGGAAGCGGGGCTCAACAAAGCGGTGGTGCAATAGCGCCGCAGCCGACAGGGCCCCTGCCGTAAAGGCCTCCTCTTGCTCCTGGCGGTTGTGGGGATCTAGCCGGTTGAGGTGGATCTCGGCCAGATTGCAGTGGAAGTCGCATCCGATGATCTCACCGCAGTTGTGGACAACCAACCCATTGGCATCAAAGCAGCTTGGGCCGGGCACGGTGCAGTCATAGACCGGTTCCACGCCGTCAGGCTCCAGGGCTGCAACTGTAACCGTAAACCGCTCCCGGTTGAGCCGGCGCTGGTCGCTGCCGAGCAGTTCACCTAGCTTCTGAGCTTTGCGCGGTTCTCGAAAGCCCACCACTGCCTGAAACTGGTGCAGGTTGTCCCCGCTAATGACCAGCTCGTGCTGCACCTTGTAGGCGTAGGGGGCTGGCTGGCGCTTGCTATCAGGCAGCAGACGATACCCAGCGGGACGGCGATTCTCGTAGATGACCGAGACAATCCCTAGACGCGCCAGCATGCGCTGCACAGCTTTGAGGGTGTCCAGGTTGCTTTGGGAAAGCCGCACACTAACTCCCTTCTCTTGACCGCCCTGCACACTGCCGTCTGCGTCAAACAGGCCGCACAAAAAGCCGCGGTGGAAATCAAAGCTTGTGGCTTCCAGTGCCGCAGTCATTTGCTTCTGTCCTGGAGCCATGCCGAACTTAGCTGCCAGTTTCGCCAAGCCGGTGGAATGGATAACCCGGCACTTCAGCTTGGGGTGATAACAGGTCTCTGGCCGGCGAGGTTCGTACCCTACCGCAGCCTGCAACAACTGGGCCGCATGGAGGCTCATCTCCTGCTGCGTATCCTGCCAATAGCGCAGTACAGCCGTGTCATTCCACTGGGTTGTGGCAAGGCTGCCGTCGCCCAGCCAATTCCCCAAGAGCCAGCCTTCCTCCCAGGTCCCCTCACCATCCCAGGGGGTTAGGTCGCGATGGTTGTGCAGCAGAATGCGGTCGCCCGGGCGGAGCTCTTCTGCCGGCACCCATTCGGTGTATTGCGCCTTTGGAGTCTGGGCAATGACTTTGAGAACACGATGGTTGCCCGTCAGCCGAAGAGAAAATCCCTCCTGGGTCACCAGCTTGAGCACGGGCTTGGTGCCGGAGTAGAAAAACCCCTCTGGCGTCGTGCTGAATAGCTCGCCGTTGACGTAGGTGCTGTGCTGCTTGCCAATAAGGTCTTTCACCTGGCGCGGGCCGTCGCCCGTGTGGATCCAAGTGTCTGCGGTAACGCAGGGGTTCAGCCCATACCGTTGCACCCTATGCCACGTTGGCGGTTGGACAGACGGAGAGCTACTAGCTGCCTGCCGCTCCTCTATCCAGCGCCTAGCTCCCTCGGGTCCCTCCGAGGCATAGACGTTGAGGAACTCCCGCTTCAGCTCGGGGGTGTTGATTAGGTCGGCGTTGGCCCGCGCTACGGCTTCCCCAGCCCACTGGATGGCCCCCTCGCCGGAGTAAAACTGCTTGCGCACGGCAGCAATGCACTCTTCCCGCGTTGGCTTGCGGTGAAACACCCGGGTGTGGTTGGCCATGCGCAGGGCATCTCGCTCAGGGTCAATTCTCCAGTTGCCCTGCTCGTCCTGCTGCCAGAGATTGTCTTTGGCGCTAGATCCCAGCTCGTCGTCGGCGGCAAACTGGCGCATACCTGCACTACGGCGGATATTCCCCGCCACCACCGTTGCGGCCGCCTCATCAATGAGCAGGCAGCACTCCACCGAGTTCAGTTGCCTGCCCACGGCTTTGTTGAGGATGGCGGCACAGCGCTGGTACAAGCCAGGCAGCTTGATGGGGTTGGCCACGCCCCCAAACCCTTTTAGCCGCTCCCCAGCGGGGCGCACATGGCTGAGATCCACCGTCACCTCCACCTGACCCCCAAAACTGGGATCCGCCGCCAGCTCCAAGAGAGCTTGGTAAGACTCCACCCAGCCGCGGCGGCTATCGCCCACCTGGATGTGCACGTGAGAGCCCTGGCGCTGGATGCGGGTGTGTTCCTGCCGCCCTTCGGGGGGGGTGGCACCAATGGATCCTACTACCTGCACCTCTAGGCGGTTGAGGATGGGGGGCAACTGGCTGATGAACTGAGGCTCCAGCACCGCTCCCGTGCCACAGCCCATCATGGCCAGATCCATCATCAGGCCAAAGGAGCGCCAGTCCACCACGGTGAGGCTAGTGCAGTTATAGGCGCCGGAGTAGTTTTCCGGCTTCTGGATCCACTCGGTGCCCATCACCCACAGGGCCCGACCTGAGATCAACGCTTTCAACTGCCGCTGCAGACGTTCCAACAGCTCCCGCTCCTGGGGAGTAAGGCGCCCTAGGCGGGCAATATCGGCCAGGGTGCGATCGCAGACGTCACTCCAAGTCTCGCGGCTGCCATCGGGGCGGCGCCGACTATAGGTGCGGTAGAACACTGGGGCAGCCGTTGGGGCTGTCGCGGGGAACTCGTCTACAAAACCTGGCGCTTGTTCCTGGGGCGAGGGTACCGCTTTGCTCTGCTCGTAGGAGGAAGTCGATACCATAGCTGTTTCCGTCGTCCCCCAGAAAGAGGGACAAAAAAATAGGGTCACTGTGGCTAACCCGGCCGCTCTAGCAGGGTTGCCTGGTTTGCTGGACAGCTACCCAGGGTACCACAAGGATTCGCTGCGAAGTCCCGGAAAGGGCTAGAGTGGAAAGAAAGGGATCCCAAGGAGAAAGGTTGCCTGCTGTCCTAAAAGCCCTCCTGGGCAAGAGCTGTGTAGGAGTTAAGGCCATGACCAGTCGCCTGCGCATCGGGAATTTGTGGGGGATCCCCTTGTTCCTCGACTACACCTGGTTTCCAGCGGCTCTGCTGCTGGTGCTCTCCTACGGGGTGGTGCCAGCGGTGGGGCTTTTTCTTTCGCTATTGGCCCATGAGTTGGCCCACAGCCTAGTCGCCCGGGCCTATGGAGTACGGGTGAGCTCCATCACCCTGTTCATCTTTGGCGGCATGGCGGCCATTGAGCGAGAAGTGCCTCGCCCCCTGGGCGCTTTTTGGGTGGCTTTGGCAGGGCCCCTTCTCAGTTTGGGCTTGTTTGTCCTCTTCAGCGTGGCTGGAGCTTGGGCGGGGCCAGGGTCGCCGCTGACCTCAATGCTGGCCAGCTTGGCTGCCATCAACCTAGTGATTGCCCTGTTTAACCTGCTGCCAGGGCTGCCCCTGGATGGGGGGCAGATGCTCAAAGCAGCCATCTGGGGTTGGACAGGGGATCGGCAAAAGGGCATGTTGTGGGCAGCTCGAGCTGGCCAGGGAGTGGGCTGGGGCTTGGTGGGCCTGGGTCTAGTAGGGGTATTTTTGGGGAGCCTCAATGGCCTTTGGACGGGGCTAATTGGCTTGTTTATTTTAAATAGCGCCCGTCGCTACGAGCAGTATGCGCAGCTGCAGCGGGTGTTGGCTCGCCTGAAGGCCGCAGATGTCATGAGCCGCCGCTTTCGCGTGGTGGATGCGGGCATGAGCCTGCGGGAGTTTGTCGATCGCTACCTGATCCCTGCCTCCCTCCAGCCAGAGACCGCAAGAGGCGTTCAGGAAGTGTACTTTGCCGAGGAGGACGGTCGCTACCGGGGCCTGGTTAGGCCGGAACTGCTCAACGACATCGAGCGCAGCCAGTGGGATCACCTCACCCTCAAAGCCATTCTCAAGCCAATGGAGCAACTTCAAGGGGTGCGGGAGGAAACTCCCATTGTCCAGGTCATCCAGATGATGGGCCAGGCGGAGCCGCGCCGAGTCTTGGTCTTCACCCCCAGCGGCGCCATTGCCGGCCTGATCGATCGGGGAGACGTGGTGGCCGTAGCCGCGCGGGAGCTGGGAGTGACCCTGCCTAAGGAAGTGGTGCAGCGGGTGCGCGAAAGTGAAGAATGGCCGCCTGGCTTTCAGGTAGAAGAGAGCCTAGTTGGTGAGGGATCCCCCAGCTTGTCGTGGCCAGGATCAACGGATACCCCTTCCCAAGACTAGTAAAGATAAACCCAATTGCTCCCTGAAGGCTCTCAGCGGCGGTTGTGCGGGTAAGATTAAGTTTGTTCTCTGCTGATTAAGAACTTTGACCTTGAGCCGCGCACCGCGTCTTCTTCCTGCTTACACCCATCGCCTAAACAACGGGCTAAGCGTCATTCTTCACCCCCTTCCCATTGCCGATTCGGCCACGGTGGACGTCTGGGTCCAAACAGGCGGGCGCAACGAGCCGCCGCAGTGGCTGGGCATATCCCACTTTCTGGAGCACATGGTCTTTAAGGGCAGCGAGCGGCTGGCCCCCGGGGAGCTGGATCGGGTTATTGAAGGGCGGGGAGGGAGCACCAACGCTGCCACTGGCCAGGATTACACCCACTACTACATCACCGTAGCTGCCACCGACCTGCCGGATACCTTGCCCTATCTGGCGGAGGCAGTGTTGCGGGCCAGGATCCCTCCGGAGGAGATGGAGCGGGAGCGCCAGGTGGTTTTGGAGGAGATTCGCCGCGCTGCCGACAACCTAGGGCACACGGCCTATCAGCTTCTCCTGGAAACTGCCTTTGGGGTGGAGCACCCCTATGGGCGACCCGTGCTGGGCACGCCAGAAAGCCTGATGGGGTTGACCCCAGAGCTGCTACGCGCCTACCACCGCGGCTGGTACCGACCCGAGTACATGACGGTGGTGGTGACGGGAGGCATTGATCCTGACCAGGTGCTGGCGCTGGTGGAAAGAGAGTTTGGGGATCCTGCCAGCGGCTCTGCCTGGACAAGGCCCCCAATCCCGCCTCAGCCTCGTCCCCAAGGGATCCTGCGCCGCGAGAGCACCCATACCCGCCTGGAGCAGGCTCGTCTAAAATTGGCCTGGCCCACCGTCAGCCTCGAGGCCTGGGAGCAGGTTTGCGGCCTGGAGCTGTTGGCCGCGGTACTGGGGGGAGGCCGCACTTCGCGGCTAGTGCATCTGTTGCGAGAGCAGCGCGGCTGGGTGAGGAGGGTGGGCTGTTCTTCACTGGTGCTGAAAGAGGGGGGGCTTTTTTGCATTAGTGCTCGCCTGGAAGTGGAAAACCTGGAGCGGGTGGAGGCAACCATCTTGCGCGAGATTGAGAAGCTGCAGCAGGAGGGTATCGGTCAGGCTGAGCTAGATCGAGCGCGGCGCCTGCTGACCCACGAACTCCTCTTCTCTGCCGAGTCGCCTAGCCAACTGGCAAGCATCTACGGCTACTACGAGACCCTGGTTGGGGTGCAGCGCCTGCAGGAGTACCTGGAGCTGTTGCAAGCGTTTACCCCAGCCCAAGTCCGTGAGCTAGCTCAGCAGTACCTCTCTCCGGAGGCTTACGTGGTGGTCTTGCTCAAGCCGGCTGCTTCTGGCGCTGCTGCGGCTTCGGAGCTGCAACTGGCCTGCCGGTAGATCCCTTGCCCCTAGGAGCTTCCCTCTCTTTGCCATGCAACGTGGCCGTTTACAGCGCCTTCGCCTGAGCAACGGCATCACGCTGCTGTTGGGCCAGAATCCGGCAACGGAAATCCTGGCTGCTCACTGTTTTTTTCGCGGCGGCAGCCGGGTGGAGCGACCGCAGCAGGCAGGCTTGAGCCACTTGCTGGCGGCTGTCCTCACCAAGGGCACCCAGCAGCGCGACTCCCAGGCCATTGCTGCCTGGGTGGAATCCCTAGGGGCTGGGCTTGGGGTGGAAAGCTCTGCCGACTGTCTCGAGGTCGCGCTACAGTGTGTGGCGGCTGATTTCCCCGAGCTGCTGAAGTTGCTTGCGGAAATCCTCCGGGAGCCCAGCTTTCCGGAAGCGGAGGTAGAGCGCGAGCGGGAGCTGCTGTTGCAGACCATTCGCGCCCAACAGGAGCGACCCTTCAGCCTTGCCTTCAACCAGGTTCAGCAGACCCTCTATGGGGATCACCCCTATGCCCTTCCCGAGCTGGGATGGCTGGAGACGGTGGGATCCCTGACCCGGGAGGACTTGCTGGCCTACCACGCTACCTACTGCCGCCCGGAGGGAATGGTGATGGCGGTCATCGGTCCAGAGCCGCCGGAGACGATGGCGGCCCAAGTGGAAGCTGTCCTGGGAGATTGGGTAAGCACCAGCCCGCCTGCTCCTGAACTAGACCTGTCGCTGCCCCCTTTGGAGAAGCCGCAACTGCGAAAGCTATTCCAACCCACCCAGCAGACAACGATTGTGCTTGGCTTTCGCGGATCCCCCGCTGCTTCTGCGGATTATCCGGCCCTGAAGCTGCTGGCCACTTACCTAGGCAGCGGCCTGTCCAGCCGCCTGTTTGTGGAGCTGCGGGAGCGCAGGGGCCTGGCCTATGAGGTCTCGGCCTTCTTTGCCACCCGCCGGGATCCTGCCCCTTTTGTGGCCTACCTGGGCACGGCAGCGGAGAACACTCCAGTGGCCCTGGAGCGCCTGCAGGCGGAGATCCATCGCCTACACAAAACCCTCCTTAGCGATGAGGAAGTGGAGATGACTCAGCGCAAGCTCTTGGGCCAGTATGCCCTCAGCAAACAGACCAACGCCCAGGTGGCGCAACTGGCCGGCTGGTACGAGATTCTGGGCCTGGGCATGGAGTTCGACCAGCAGTATTTGCAGAGGGTGAGGCAGCTCACACCTGCCCAGCTCCAGCAGGCCGCAAAAACCTACCTAGTTAACGCCGCCATTGCTCTGGTGGGGCCGGAAGAAGCTCTGGCAGGGGTTGAATGGTAGGCACGTGCCCCAATAAGGGGTTGGCATTCTCCCCAACCCTGGAGGTGGGATTCTTGACTTGCTCCCTGCAGGCTACACCGGTGCGCCGAGGTGGATGCCACCACCTACCCCTGAAGGGCGCTATTCTCCCGTTACCGAGGTCTGCCCACCTCTTGCGCAGCGCGGGGAGACCCAAGCGAGGTTCGGCGGGAACAGGATTCAGTTTTGGCAGCGGCTGTCTCTTCCAGGGCACAACTAGCGGAGGATTTCCGCGTCTGATGGTTCCTCCGCACCTCCCATCAAGGTCGTGTTTTTGAGGACAGCACGACGTTTACACCGGCTGGCGGGAAAGGCCGAGCAGCCTGCCCGCAACGGCATCACGCCCTATCCTCCACCGTAACCAAGCGATAGGGGTGATGGGGACGACCAACGGAGCGGTAGAAATCGCTGCAGACATTGTGAGTAAAGCGATTGCTGAGGCTGCGGGTAACCTGCTGCACCACTTGGCTGCCCACTCCCTGAACCAACTTGCGCGGCAGAACGTGCAAAAACTTGGGCAAATGCAGGCGCACATCCAGATGGAGATCCCAGTGGACACGGGTGGTGGCAGGGGATCCCGGCAGCTCCTCCAGCCGGAAGCTGGCCTGACAATCCACCCGATAGGGCAGGGCAGCATCCCCCGGCAGCTCAATGGAGGTGAGCCGAAATAGGTAATCTTCCTCCGGCCAAATCTTGATCCCAAAGCTGGGCTCCAGCTCAAATCCTAGGCCGCCCATGCGGAAGAACTGCAGCCTGTAGGTTTCAGCAGAGAGGGGCTCCACTCGCAACGGCTGGAAGCAGCGCTGGATCCACTGGCCATGGCCCCGCAGGTAACAAGCCAACGTCTCCCGATCGGTTTCCAGATCCACCTGGCCCCGTCGCCCGGCCTGCAACTCCAAGGGGGTCTTGGCTGGGGGCTGATCCATCTCCTCCAAAAGCGGCTCCCCTCCCTTGGACAGAGCACCTTCACTGAGGGGAACGACGGGCTTGGAGCTGGCGATAGACATCCCGAATATCCACCTGATAGTGAGCAAGAGCCACAAGGCAGTGGTACCAGAGATCCGCCACCTCGCGGGCCAGGGCTGTCTTGTCCCCCTCCTTTGCCGCCATCACCACCTCAGCCGTCTCCTCGCCGAGTTTTTTCAGGATGGCGTTGTCTCCCTTGGCCAGCAGGCTGCTGGTGTAGGAATCGGGCCGGGGATCCGCCTGGCGGGCTTTGACGACGGCAAACACCTGCGACAGGGTATCGGCTGCCGGAATGGGATCCCCTTGCAGCGTGCGGAAGAAGCAGCTCCGTGCCCCCGTGTGGCATGCCGCATCCCCCACCTGCTCCACCAAGATGACCAGCGCGTCGCTGTCGCAGTCGTAGCGGATTTGCTTGACCCACTGGACGTGGCCAGAAGTTTCCCCTTTGGGCCACAGCGCCTGCCGCGAGCGGCTCCAAAACCAGGTGCGGCCTGTTTCCAAAGTTTTCTGCAGGGACTCCCGGTTCATCCAGGCCATCATCAGCACCGTCCCATCCAGGTAGTCCTGCACGATGGCCGGGATCAAACCCTGTTCGTTGTAGCGGAGGCTGTCTAGACGAGCAACCTCTGCTTGTAGAAGAGGGCGGGGCAGATCTGCTGAAGCAGAAGAAGCCATAGGAAGCAGCAGAAAAGTATTGAAAGCAAGATAGCAAAACCAGCTTCAGAAAGGATATCCCTCCAGGTCCCAACCCCCCTTGGCCACTTTCAACAGTCGCAACCAGCCCGGCTGCTGTCAGAACCCAGGGGGTGACAAACTTCACCCCGCAAACCAAGGGAACCTGGCCTAGCTTTGGCCTCAGCTTGAGGTTAAATGCTGCGCTCACCGACTCTTTGCAGCCATAGCTCAATCTAGAGCCACCCTGGGCAGCAGTTTCCGGGTTGGCTTGCGCTCCAGAGGCCAAGTTGGCCGCTCCAGGCGCGTATCCACCAGCACAGCGCTAGGAGAGAAGTCCACCCGCTCCAGCAGCCGCTTCAGCAGTTGGGCGTCGAGGGCGTCCCCGCCTCCAGACAGAGGGGCAGTTCCCGCGCCTAGGGGTGTAGGGGTTGCTAGAGGGGATCCCTCCTCACTGCGCCCAGGTTCGGCTAGCAGCAATTCCGCCACTGCCTGGGCCAGTTCTTGGCCGTACACGCCATCGGGGCCAGAGGGGAGCAGATCCAGCCGTCCCTGCTGAGCAGCCAGGTGGCTCAACCCCAGTTGCACTGCCACTACGGCCGGGCCCCGATCCCCCTGCCTCAGAGTGCGCTGGCCGGCCAGAATGCTCTTCAGTTGGGCCCTGGCTGCCTCTTGGTCGCTAGCCGGCAAAAGTTGCACCAGCCCCTCCAGCCGATCTCCCTCAGAGCCAGCCTCGGCTTCTAGATGGGGATCCCTTGCCCATAGGCGGTTCAGGTCGTAGAGCAGAATGGCATGGGGCACAGGGCGGCTGGGCTGGTTGGGGCCGGCATGGCCAGTGGCCAGAATTTCTCCTCGGTAAACCAACGAAGTGCTAAAGCCAGAGTCCAGCAGCACCGCCTCGCGGATCCCGATTTTGGGCAATAGGCTAGCCAGGATGGCGGCGTTGACGTGGGTTTTGGTAACTCCGATCACTACCTGGTCTTGGTTGTCCACCCCAAAGAAAGCCCTGGGGCGAAACTCGGCGGCGCTAGAGAGGCGAAACGAGTCAATCTCCGCTGGCGAAAGGGCCCGGCCATCCTTGACCAGCCACAAGCCCGCCACAAACAGGTCCGTGACATCCGGCATGAGCTGGCGAAGGTTGTCGAGCTGAGTCATCGTGTCGGGATCAAAAGGCACAAAGCGCAGCCGATCCCTGCCCAGCAGCACCAGGGGGCGACCGCGCAGCACCTTGTCATCTTCGGGGCGACCGGGGATGAAGGTCTTGTGGTTGGCAGCCATCACCGGCCCCACCATGACGTTGCTAGCGGAGTTAATCCAGGGAATGGAGAAGAAGCTGCCGTTAATGCCCGCATCGGCCTGGTAGCGCTGGACTAGCGTCCTTACCTCGTAGCGCCGTTCTGCGTGCACTGTGGCTGCCCGTCCGCCGCGGATGGTGAGTACCCGCACCCCGTCGATCACTTCATCGGTCAAGGCCAACGGCTGAGTAACATCCAGCCAGTAGTCGGGGCTGCGGCCAAGGGTGAAGGTGCGAGCGCCAATAATGGCTTCGGTAAGGCGGAACTGGTTAAAGCGGCGCACCTCCAGCAGGTTGGGAGACTGGCCTGTAAAGCCAGGATCCATGGTGAAAGCCATCCGGTAGCCCGCCTCGGCAAGAAACCGCTTCACCCGCTCGTCCCGATTGCCTTCGGGATAGGCAAAGTAGTAGATGGGGTGGCCCAGCTCCTGCTCCAGCTTGGCCTTGCAGTCAAACACCTCTCGCCGCAGACGGTTGTCGTCCAGCACCCGCAGGTCGGGAGGATGGTTAACGGTGTGGGCGGCAAAGTCGATCAACCCACTGGCGTCCATCTCCCGCATCTGATCCCAGGTAAAGTGATCCTTGCTGGTGGGCACGCCGACAAAGCCAGTTTGCACAAAGTAGGTGGCAGGGTAGTTGTACTCCTTTAGAAGCGGGTAGGCGTTCTCGTACAGGCCCAGGTAAGCGTCGTCAAAGGTCAGCAAAATGGCTTTTTCCGGCAAGGGATCCCCGTCGCGTAGGTGTTTGTACAGTTGGTCAATGTGGATGGGGGTCAGCCCCGCCTGCTTAATGGCCTCGAAGTGCTGCCGCAGCTCGGCTACCGTGGTGTCAAACCACACCTGTTTGCGGCCAGCTACCACGTCGTGGTACATGATGGCCGGCACGTAAGAGAGGCTGGCTGTGGGATGAAGGGCAAAGGGATCCCGCTTTTGGGGGAGGGTCAGGCGCTGTTGGGACGCCTTGGCTTGGGCGCGGGGAGCAGGTATCTCGGCTGCAGGCACTAGCCCCAGTAGGCGGCTAGCCCAGTTGGGATGAGCAGTTACCCAGGCCACTAGGGCGCCGGCGCCAAACCCCAGCACCGTGACCAACAAGGCCAAGAAGCCGAGGAGCCGGAAGCGCAACTTCGTTGGCGGTTGCCGTACGGGAGCAGGAAAACTTCGGTGGCGGAAGGCGGAGGGAGGGAACGGGGTTCCCCTTTTTGCACTGGGGACTGGATAGCCACCCCAGCGCCTCGGCGGCTGTCGAGACGTCATGTTCTCCTCCTCACCGGCAAAACCAGCGTTAGCCTACCACCCTCATCTGCTGGTGGGGATCCAGCAGAGCCACAGCTGCCTTCTAGGCAAGTTAGCTGAGGTTGCTCAACAAATTGGACTCTGTAAT
>NZ_JANSJL010000036.1:0-39784 GCF_047502745.1 Synechococcus sp. F70.1 | reverse complement strand
CAGCTGCCTTCTAGGCAAGTTAGCTGAGGTTGCTCAACAAATTGGACTCTGTAATGCTGACGATTTTGCCTCCCATTTGGGTAATCCGCTTAACTTCTTGGGAGAGCCGGCTGAAGGGCACTTTGTACTCGACAACGCTCTTGCGCACGCCTCCTCCTACCAGGCCGGATACCTTGATGGTAAAGACCTTATCGCGGTTGGGCGCTGAGGGGCCTGAGGCAGGGCTAGCTGGGGCAGCCTTAGATGGGGAAGCTGCTGCCGCCTGGGCAATCTCGGCACTTGCCCGCTCCAAGAGGAGTCGCCAGCTGCGGGGATAGGCAGGTGCCAAACGATAGACCACCTTGTAGGAGCCCGCTATGTGGTCATCCTCGGACTCCACCCTCACCACCGTTCCTGGGGGGATATCTAGCTTAGCTCCCTTGGACATGACTTTAATTCCAGGCCAATTGGTGGGCACATCCGTCAGTAGCTCCACCTCAAAGGACTGATCCCCCAACAACAACTTGGCCATGGGAATAACTCCGTTGTGCTCGCTAGCGTCTGCAGCCAGGGATCTGCCCTCGGCCGCCCCTTCACCGCTAGACATTTTACCGTCGCCAGGTGTTCCCCTGAAGCCTCTGGCTAGCCGCTGTCATCCAGGGTAGGTTTGTTGTAGATTTGTTACAGACTGTGGGTTTGTGGCGCTAGTGGAGGGATCCCTATGTTGGGCTTGGCCTTGCCCGATCTGTCGGCAGTTTCCGAGTCGTTGACGGCTGCCTTGCAGCCAGTAGCCCAGTTCTTTGCTGGCTTCAACCTGCCCCAACCAGTTGTGCAATGGGGACATCCTCTGATGATGGGCATTGTGGTAGTGGTCATGGGCAGCTTTGTTGGCCTAACAGGCTGGCGGGGGCGGGTCTTGCGCCTGGCAGGCGGGGGCTCCCTATCGGAATCGGCCCAAAAGCCCCTCTTGGATCACCGCAAAGTAGCCCCCTGGATGGCCACCTTCATTGCCTTGGGCTACACCGGCGGCCTTCTTTCTCTTGTGATGCAGGGCCAGCCCCTGCTGAGGAGCCCTCACTTCTGGACGGGATCCCTGGTGTTGCTGCTGCTGGCGGCCAACAGTGCTTTGTCCCTGAGCGGTTTTGGCGGCAACCGTGAGACCTGGCGCACAGCCCATGCCTATTTGGGCAGCCTCATTCTTTGCTTGCTCTTTACCCATGCCCTGCTGGGCCTGAAGCTGGGTCTATCTCTGTAGCGAGTCCTTAGTAGCCCCTGGAGCCAAACCTAGCGAAGGTACTGCACCAAAGTTCGCGAAGAACGGCCCACCCGTAGCTTGCGCAAGGCATCCCGTTCGATCTGCCGAATCCGCTCCCGCGTCAAGTTAAAGTGATCCCCCACTTCTTGCAGGGTTCTTGCCCTTTGCCCGTCTAGCCCATAGCGCAACTCCAACACTTGCCTCTCAATGGGCTTCAGGGTCTGCAGGGCAGAACGCACATCTTGCCGCAGGGATTGCTCCAGGATCTCCTCAAAGGGTTGCTCCTGCCGTTCATCCGGCAGCAGATCTCCCAGGCGGCTTTCCCCTTCCTGGCCAACCGGCACATCCAACGACAGAGGCAAAGCGGCAGCCTGTTGGATCAGGCGCAACTTCTTGATCTTGATGCCCAGTGCCTCAGCCAGCTCGGCTTCGGTAGGCCGCCGTCCTCGGGCCTTCATGAGCTCGCGGTTGGTGCGCTTGAGCAAGCGCACTTTGTCCACCATGTGCACTGGCAGGCGGATGGTTCGGGCTTGGTTGGCAATGCAGCGGGTAATGCCTTGGCGAATCCACCAGTGGGCGTAGGTGCTGAAGCGAAAACCTCGCTCGGCATTGAATTTCTCAGTGGCTCGAATGAGGCCCATGTTGCCCTCTTGGATTAAGTCCAGAAAGGGCACCCCCCGGTTGAGGTACTTCTTGGCCACACTGACCACCAGACGCAGGTTGGCGTTGATGAGCTTGCGCTGAGCTTGCTCTCCCTGGCGGATGCGCGAGCGCAGAGTAGCTACAGGGATCTGCAGGGCTGCCGCCAATTCCTCATCGCTGGGATCCTGCCCCCGCTGCTGCCGCCATTCCTTGCGGGCTTGATCAATGAGCAGCTTCTGCTGAATTTTGCGCGCCAGCTCGATTTCTTCCGCGTGATCGATGCGGGGCACCCGGCCAATCGTATTCAAGTAGTGGTCGACCGCATCTTCATTGAGGCGCCGGCTACTGGCCTCTAAGTCAGCCTCTGCAGCCGAATCCAGAGCCTCCGGCCAGGGCTCCTCGAGCTCCTGAGGGGATAAAGGACGAGAGAAAACCACAGCCACCTGAGGAGAGAACTTCACTTCCTAGTCTAGGGAAGTTTCTCCTCCTGTGTGAGCGAAAATCGATCATGCTAGTCATTCTTGCTAAGAATTCTCCTCTCCATAGGCGGGAGTAACAGAGACTGATAGGTCAAGCATCCTGGACATAAACGGCTGTGAGCAATTTTCGATCCAGAGCTTGATGTAGGATGCCTAGGAGACCGCTAGGCTACCTGCTCCGACAAAATCGTGCTAGCTTAGGCTACCATGGGGCGCCGGAGAAGCCATCAGACTCCCCAGGCTGGAAAAGACCAGCACCGCCCTGCGGCCAACTTGATTGGAGAGCGGGTGCGCTGGGTACGGGAGAAGTTGCAGCTAACCCAGGATCAACTGGCGGGTCGCCTGGCCAAGTACGGTGTGCATTTGGACTACGTTAAGGTTGGCCAGGTGGAAAAGGGCAAACGGCGGGTCATCGACAGAGAACTGGTGGCTTTTGCCAAGGCGCTGGGGGTCTCGGTTACCTGGCTGCTGAGCGGCGACGAGTCCCACCTCTAGTTTGTTGGGGAAGGCCCGCCGTACTCCCCGGCAGCGCGAGGGCGGCTAAGAAGAGCAGCCCCTGCTGGGCCTGGGCTTAGTCTGGCCTGTAACTGGTAGCCATCGTTACAGATAGTTGAGAAGCTGCAGCAGAGCAAAGCAGAGACTGGCGCTGCCCAATGGCACAGTCAGATTGTCCAGCCCCCACCAAGACAACATCTCCAAGCCCATGGCCACCCCTCCCACCCCGACGCTGATGGCAAGCAACAAGGGAGAGAAGCCAAAGTACCCCACAAGCAGCAGCGCCATCACCAAGCTGCTCACCACCCACATGGTCAGGGATCCCTCCCAGCTTTTTTGGAGAGATCCCAGTCGATACAGGTGTTTGCCCCAGCTTTTGCCCACCAGCCCTGCCAGGGCATCGGCCCAGGTCATCACCAGAATGCCGATGACAGCGAAAACTTGTTGCTGGGGCCGCCAAAACCAGAAGAGCAATAGACCAATGCTGACAGCGTAAAAAAAAGTACCGAAGCTGCGCCGCCCAACGCCGTTTAGGCTAGGCAAGATGGCCACGCGGTAGGAGAGCAGCGCCAAGCCCGCAAACACCAGGGAGAACCCCACTCCCACCCAGCGGGGCACCTGGAGGGCCCAGGCCAGCAAGATGATGTTGCCTACGCCAATGTGGATAACTTTGCGCACCCATTCGCCGTCTACCTGCTGGGAGCGCAGCCATTCCGCAAAAGCAAAAACGGAGGCCAGCCAGAGAGCATAGCAAGCAAGCTGCTGTGTCAGGCCCATGAGCCGGCCTCAGAGCGTTTTCAGGTAGCTAAGCAAGTCTGCCATTGCTTGGGGATCGGGCTGAAACTGGGGCATGGGCGGAGTTTTGCCGCTAGTTACTCGGTCAATGATAAACCGGTCGGAGCGGCGGCTGCTTACTCCCCGCAGGCTGGGGCCCACACGGCCATCCCCTTCTTCGCCATGGCAAGCCGCACAGTTAAGGGCAAATAGCGAGGCTCCCCTGCTGGCTTGTCCTTCTAGACTTAAAACAGCCTCGGTGTAGGGATCCGGCCGCATGGCTGCCGCTAGCCAACTCCAGCCAAAGACCGCTAGACCCACAAGAGCTAGACCCAGTCCCAGGTTCCTCGCCCAGTCAACTGACCACATCGCCTGCAGGAGGGCAAAAAATGGGCTCAGGGGCTGCCACCTGGAGGGCTGAGAGCAGGCTTGCCCTCCTCCCCCGCCAGAAGCCAAGCGAGGGCTACCGGAAATGTCGAGGTGGGGGAAAAAGAAAGGCACAGCCGACAACCCTGAGAGAGACGTTTCAATCTTTTACATTTCCACCAATACAATAGCTTAGGAGCCCCTTCCTGCCAACAATCCGTAACGGCATTAACTTTCTCTTAATGATCTGCAGCAGCTTGCTGAAGCCTGCCCTTCTCCAGCAGGGGTCGGCTGGGAAACAGGCGTTGCATGACTGCCAATTGAGCGAGGGAATCGGCGTTGAGGCTGTGGATGGCGTTGGTCCATTGGAAGTAACTCTGGAGGCGATGACAAACCGCCAAGTTTCCATAAGTAACAACGGCTGCTATCCGCTCCCGCCACCGCCTTAGCCAATCCACCACGTAGTTGGGCAGAGCCTCGTGGACAAAAGCCTGGAGAATCAACTGGCCGCCGCTGCTAAGGGCTGCCTCCAGCAAGCTCAAGGGGGTAAGGGAATGGCTGAGTAGGGGCGGAAGACCCAAGCTCGCGGGAATGCTTAGGGCAGGGGACTCGGCTAGGAGCACTGCCTCAGTGCCCAGGGAGAGATCTTGCCAGATCCAGTTCCAACTGCCAGGCGGCAAGGGGAGAGGCAGAGGCTGACCGCCGGTCACTCCGCCGCGGGCCATGGCTGCCTGACAAGGGGCAATGTCGCTCTCGGCTAGAAGAGATCCCAACTGGGCAGCCCTAGGAAGATGGGAGCGGGCGCTAAACAGCTTGGCAAGGGGTGAATCTTTGGCGAGGGGATCCCCCAGTAGCAAGGGTTTTAAGTGCTCGTCGGGAAAACCGCGGTTGACCTGAGCCCCCATCCAGCCAGGCAGCAAGCTAAAGTCCGTTTCTGCCAGGGGCGGCCACACCTGCTTGAGTAGGGCGGAGGCGGAGGGAAAAAGCCGCTGCTTAGCCCGCAGCAGCCGCGTTACCGACTGGGCAATGGCCTGGGGGTCTAGGGATCCCCGCTGCACAGCTTCCACAACGGCTGCGAGAGCCGCCAAAGGGTCGGGAGGGGCCAAAAGGAGGTCGGCGCCGGCCTGGAGAGCCCGCACCACCAGCAGGGGGGGATCAGCCAGGTTGGCTAGGAAGTTTTGGTCGAGGCCCTCTGCCACAATGAGACCGCTAAACCCCCACTCTTGGCGCAGCAGCTGGGTCAGCCGCCCCGGCAAAAGAGAGAGCGGCCAGCGCTCGTCCCACTCCGGCAGCACCACTGGCGCAACCGAGATGGCTCCTACCTGGTCCACCAGACCGCGGAACGGCAGCCAGGGTCCTGCTTGCAGCTCCTCCAAGGTGAGGCTTAGGCGAGGACACCAGGGGTCAGCAGTTGGCTTTAGCAACAGCAGGGGGTTGGCCCGCCCCTCTGCCCAGCCCTGGCCGGGGAAGGCTCTGGCGGTGGTTAGAATCCCCTCCGGAACCGCTTGCTCGCAGCCGCGCACAAAGGCCCGCGCCAGTTGCAACGCCAGCTGTGGCTCCTCCGCCAGCGCCAGTCTTGCTAGACCCTGCCCCAGGGGCTCAGCCACCGGGCCAAGCAGCCAGTTGATGCCGATGGCCGCCGCCTCCCGCGCCGTGATCCTTCCCCACTGTTCCGCCCAGCGCTCGGCCTCAGAGCCCAGGCGGCTCAGGCCCAGGGGGTGGGGGAAGGAAGTGGCTCCCTGCAGAGCCAGGCCGCGACTGGCCTCGGCTGCCACAAGAAGGGGCAGAGTCGCCCAAGACTGCGCCTCCTCAATGAGGAGCAGGGCCTCAGCCACATGGCCATCGGTAATCCAGATGCCTCCAATCCCCACCTCTTGGATCAGCCGCTTGAGAACCTCTCGGGGAGGAGCCTGGGATCCCAGGCGGGCCGAGACCGGCACCACTAGCAGTTGCGCCACCTGCTTTGCCAGGGACAAGGGCTGCTCAAGCGCTGCAACCGGGGGTCCAGAACTACCCATGGACACTCCAGGAAAGTCTTCAGCGAGGGGATCCTATCGCTGGCCACAAGGCTGGGCAAGCACCCATCAGCGCCTTTGGGAAGCCCGGCAGCGGTCGCAGGTGCCGCAGGGCAGACCAGGCTGGTTCTCAGGGTAGCCAAAATGCCGCAGGATGACCTGCCAGCGACAGCCGCGGCTGTGGATGAAGTCGTCCATCCCCTGCCAGGGATCCTGCCGCGGCGGCGGCTGCCAGCGGCGGTGCAGCACTTGAAAGTGAAAGGGATCTGGCCAATGCAGACAGCCCATCTCCTGCAGCAGGCCCAGGGCCACCCGCGTCTCTCCGGGGGGCAAGTCGGCGTAGGATCCCTGGGGGGGCAGCGTTTGCAGCAAACGCCGCGCCTGGGCCAGCAAGCGCTCCTGCTGGGAATAGAAATAGGCTTGGCGCTGGCGATCGGTGGGATCCAAGAGGCCTGTCGGCTCGGAGACCAACATCAGGGCCTGGCAAGGGCCGCCATCCCGCCCGCCCCGCCCCACCTCCTGCAGGTAGTCCATTAAGTTGGGGGGCGGGTGAAAGTGCAGCACCCAGCGCACGTCGGGCTTGTTGATCCCCAAGCCGAAGGCGTTGGTGCAGACCAGAAAGCGCAGCTCGCCCTCCAGCCAAGCCCGCTCCAGCCGACGGCGGGATCCCGCCTCCAGGCCGCCGTGGTAGGTGGCGGTTTTCTGGTTGCGGCGGCCCAACCACTCGGCCAGCTCCTCCCCATCCCGCCGCGTGCGCACGTACACCAGGCCCGAGCCGGGGTTTTCCGCCAGAAAGCGCAGCAGGCGCCGACGGCGATCCGCTGGGCTCCAGGCCACCGCCACGTTGAGAGAAATGTTGGTTCGCAGCGGGTCAGCGCGAATGCATTCCGGATTCTGCAGGTCGAGGATGTGGCGCAGGCGGCTGAGGGTTTCGGGATCGGCAGTGGCGGTAAAGGCAGCAATGGGAAAGGCAGGCTGGCCCAGGGCAGGGCGCACCAATCCCAGACGGCGGTAGTCGGGCCGGAAGGATCCCCCCCAGTGCACCAAGGTGTGCGCCTCGTCGACAATGAGGCCGTTGAGGGGCACCTGCTGCAGCCGCTCCCAGACTGGCGGGCTGAAGAGGGTTTCCGGCCCCAGATACAGTAGACGCAGCCGGTTCTCCTCCAAAGCCCGCAACACCCGCTTGCGCAGAGCTGGATCCAGCTCGCTGTGCAAACAGGCCGCCGGCAGACGGCGCTTCCAGAGATCCTGCACCTGGTCTTCCATCAGGGCAATCAGAGGCGAGACCACCAGGGTCAGCCCTGTCTGCAGCAAGGCCGGCAGTTGAAAGCACAGAGACTTGCCGAAACCCGTCGGCAACACCACCAGTGCATCCCGCTTCTCCAGCAAGGCACGGATGACCCGCTCCTGAGGTGGGCGCAGTGCCTCGTAGCCCCAATACTGCTTGAGGGCCCGTTGAATCTGTTGCCAATCCTGCAAGGAACACTCTCCCCCTCTGCAACCTGAGCCCGCCTGCCCCCCTTGCGAAAGACGCTGATTCTGACACCCCTACCTGTGCGATCCTAGAGCTGGGACTTCCTAGTGCTCCCCTACCCTTGCCATGACAGCCATCGACTCCCCCCGCCTGCTGCAGCCCAGGACGGCCTCGGTTCACCGCCGCACCAACGAAACGGACGTTCAAGTGCATCTCAACCTCGATGGCAGAGGGCAGTACGAGATCGACACCGGGATCCCCTTCTTGGACCACATGCTGGCCCAGCTCAGCACCCATGGGCTAATTGATCTCCAGATCAAGGCCGTGGGGGATCTGCACATCGACGACCACCACACCAATGAGGACGTGGGCATTGCCCTGGGACAGGCGCTGGCGCAGGCGCTGCAGGATCGGCGCGGCATTTACCGTTTTGGTCACTTCTGGGCTCCGTTGGATGAGGCGCTGGTGCAGGTGGTGCTGGACTTTTCCGGGCGCCCCCACCTCAGCTATGGTCTGGAGCTGACCGTCGAACGCATTGGCCGCTACGAAACCCAGTTGGTGCGCGAGTTCTACCAGGCGGTGGCCAACCACGCCCAGCTTACCCTGCACATCCGCCAGGTTGCTGGTCTCAATGCCCACCACATCGTCGAGGCCAGTTTCAAGGCCTTTGCCCGCGCCCTGCGCATGGCCGTAGAACGGGATCCGCGCCGACAAGATGGGATCCCCAGCTCAAAAGGGGTGCTGTAACTCTCGCCCAAGCCGAGGACGGCGCGACTGGCCAAAACAGCACTGCCGCAAGCGGGCCAACTCCGCCTCGCTGAGATCCTGCCACTGGCCAGGAGCCAGACCTGCTAGGGAAAGGGGGCCTAGTCCTACCCGCACCAGCCTTAGCGTCGGGATCCCGACCGCAGCAGTCATGCGGCGCACCTGGCGATTGCGACCTTCCCGCAGCGTCAGCTCCAGCCAGGTGGTGGGGATGGAGCGGCGAAAGCGAATGGGCGGATCCCGCGGTGGCAGATCCGGCTCCTCGGCCAGAACTCTAACCTCAGCCGGTCGGGTCTTTCGCCCCTGGATGATCACTCCCTCTTGCAACTGTTGCAGAGCCTGCGGCGTAGGGATCCCTTCCACCTGCACCCAGTAGGTGCGCTTGTGGCCAAACTTGGGATCGATCAGGCGGGCGTGGAGCTGGCCGTCATCGGTGAGCAAGAGCAGTCCTTCGCTATCGCGATCTAGCCGCCCCACTGGATAGACCCTGGGCACTGGGATGAAGGCCTTGAGGGTGAGGCGCCCTGCCGGGTCGGTAAACTGGGTGAGCACGCCGTAGGGTTTATAAAACTTGAGGTAGCGCATGGCAGACGGCTTCCGTCTTTGGACTAGGCAGTGCAACTTCAACGGTAAGATTCAGGAAGCAGCATTTCTCCACAGGCAGCAGCGTTTGGTGGATTGCACCTAATGGCGATAGACAACACTCTACTCTGGGTTTTAGTGGCAACGGCAGGGCTCTCCCTTCTCAGCTTGGTCTATGTCTGGGTGGACGAAGCCCTCAAACGGCGCCGCTACGAGCGGCAAAAGCAAGAAGAAGCCGTTCCCTCCACCGCTGCTGCTTCTGAACCTGAAGCCGGGATCCCGCCTGCTGCTTCTGACACTGGATCCGCTGCCCTAGAGCCAGAAACCGAGCCTAGCCCTCCTGCTCAGGAAGTAACGGCAACCCCTGAAACCCTCGACACCACGCCCGAGCAAGTCGATAAACCAGGGGAAACGCCGGAGACCTAAGGGCAGCCTCCTTTCCTTTCTAACCTCGCTCCAGGAGCAGCTGCGCTAACCTGAGACAGAACTGCCCTAGCCACCGCTAGCGACGCCTCGGGCGACGGATCCCTATGCTGAGCCTGTTGCGGATTGAAAACTTCGCCCTGATCGAGCAGTTGGAGATCCCCTTTGGGGCAGGGCTCAACGTGCTTACCGGGGAAACGGGGGCAGGTAAGTCCATTATTCTCGAGGCTCTCGATGCGGCTTTGGGCGGGCCAGCGCGGGCTTTGCGCAGTGGCAGCAAGCGGGGCCTAGTGGAAGCTATCTTTCAACCCAATGCCGATCTGGAAGCCTGGCTAGAGCAAGAACAGATTGAGCCCCTGGAAGAGGGCCTGGTCTGCAGCCGCGAACTGGTGGTGCGTAGCGGCAAGCTCACCAGCCGCCTGCGAGTCAACGGGGTGGTGGTCAACAAAGCTCAGATGCTCAGGCTGCGCTCCCAACTGCTGGAGATCACTGCCCAAGGGCAAACGGCTCAAATTCAGTCCCCTCAAGCCCAGCGCCGTTGGCTGGATGCCTTTGGCGGCGAAGAGCTGCTGCGGGCACGGACCCAGGTGGCAGCTTGCTACCAGACCTGGAGCCAGCTCAAAGCTGAAATGGAGTCCCGGCAGCAGAGTCAACAACTACGCCTGCAGCGCCTAGATCTGTTGGAGCTGCAAGCCCGAGAGCTGGCTGCCCTGCGCCTGGAGGATCCCGAGGAGCTGAGCAAACTGGAGCGGGAGCGGGAGCGCCTAGTCCACCGGGTAGAGCTGCGGCAGCAAAGCCATGCCGCCTACCAACTGCTCTACCAAAATGACAGCGGCTCGCCAGCCATCGCCGATCTCCTGGCCCAGGCCGAGCGGCTGCTGCAGAGCATGGCTCAACGGGATCCCGAGCTTGCCCCCTTGGCGGAAATGGTTAGCAACGCCCTCGTGCAGGTAGAGGAAGCGGGGCGGGAGCTGCTGCGCTACGGCGAGGCCCTGGAGGCCGATCCCAGTCGGTTAAGCAAAATTGAACGGCGCTTAGCTCAACTGCGCCAGGCCTGCCGCAAATACGGCCCCACCTTGACGGAGGTGATGGCTCATGCGGAGCGGGTGCAGGTGGAGCTAGCCCGCCTGCGGGACGAGAGCACCGACTTGGAGGAACTAGAGGCGCAGCTGAACCAAGCAGCCCAGGAGCTGGAGCACCACTGCCAGAGGCTCTCCCAACTGCGGCAGCAGGCAGCCCGGAAACTGGAGAGAGCCCTGCTGGAGGAACTCAGGCCCCTGGGGATGAGCGGCGTGCAGTTCCAGGTGCAGATTCAAGCCGGATCCCCCACTGCCGAAGGGGTGGATCAGGTGAGCTTTTGGTTTAGTCCCAACCCTGGGGAGCCCCTGCAACCGCTAGCCGACATTGCCTCCGGCGGCGAGATGAGCCGTTTTCTCCTGGCCTTAAAAGCAGTCTTCAGCCGCGTCGATCCGGTGGCTACCCTGGTCTTTGACGAGATCGACGTCGGCGTATCCGGCAAGGTAGCACAGGCCATTGCCGCCAAACTGCACCAGCTTGCCCGTAGCCGCCAGGTTCTCTGCGTTACCCACCAACCCTTGATTGCTGCCCTAGCGGATCACCACCTGCGGGTTCACAAAGTGGTGCAAGAAGGGCGAACTTGCGTGCGGGTGGATCCTCTGGGAGAAGAAGAGCGCCGGGAAGAATTGGCCCAACTAGCTGCCGGCCACTCCGCCCAGGAAGCGATGAGCTTCGTGGAAGCCCTTCTCAAGCAAGCAGCCCAATTGCGCCAGCTGCAGCTGGCTAGCTCTGTTTAGCCCCTGCCTCAGCCCCCTAAAAACAGCTCCAGCACCTGGGGATTGCGCAACAAGTTGGGGCCAGTATCTTCAAAGCGGTTTTCTCCCATCGAGAGGACGTAGCCCCAGTCCGCTAAGCTCAGGGCCTGCTTGGCATTTTGCTCCACCATCAGGATGCTGACGCCAAGGCGGTTGATTTCTTGCAAGAGGGCAAAGGTCTGCTCGACATACAGCGGCGACAGGCCGGCTGTCGGCTCATCCAGCAACAACAGTCGCGGCTCCGCCATCAACGCCCGCCCTATGGCTAGCATCTGCCGCTGCCCGCCGGAGAGGGATCCCGCCGCTTGCTTTCGCTTTTCCCTTAGCGGCGGAAACAGCTCGTAAACCCGCTCCCGTTGGGCAGTGTAGTCGTCGCGCCGGATAAAGGCTCCCATCTCCAGGTTTTCCTCGACGGTGAGGGAGGGAAAGACATTGTTGGTCTGAGGCACAAAGCCGATCCCCCGCCGCACCAGTTGCTCGGCAGCAAGATGCGTGATGTCAGAACCTTGGAACAGCACTCGGCCCGAGCGGATGGTGGCCAACCCAAAGAGGGATTTGAGCACTGTCGATTTGCCTGCTCCGTTGGGGCCGATGATCACCACGATTTGCCCCGGGTTGACCTTGAGGCGGATCCCTTTGAGGATGTCCACGCCGCGGTAGCCGCTATAGAGATCTTGAATCTCGAGCAAAGGAGTCATGGCGGGGATCCCTCCGGCGAGAGGGTGGAGGCCGGTTCTGAGCTGAGGGCATCTGCTAAAGCGATAGATCCCAAATAGGCCTCGCGCACGGCAGGGTTTTGCCGAATTTCCTGCATGGGTCCCTGGGTTAACACCCTTCCCCCCGCCATGACCACCACGTGGTGGCAAAGGCGGGTCACCAGATCCAGGTCGTGTTCAATGATGCAGAAGGTGCAGCCGCGCTCGCGGTTGAGGTACTCAATAAAGCGGATTAGGTCTGCCAGCAACGTGCGGTTGACCCCAGCCCCCGGCTCGTCCAAGAGGATGACCCGCGCATCGGTCATCAGGGTGCGTCCCAGTTCCAGCAGCTTCTTTTGCCCGCCCGAAAGGTTGACTGCCAGTTGATCCCGCAGGTGGATGAGGTTGAGCCGTTCCAAAACTTCTTCAGCCCGAGCCTGAAGCTGGCGCTCCTGCCGCTGTACTCGCCGCCAGCGGAACCAGGCGTTAAATAGGTTTTCTCCAGCCTGATGGGGAGGAACAACCATTAAGTTTTCCAGAACGGTCATGCGGCCAAACTCCCGCGGGATCTGGAAGGTGCGCACCAGCCCACGTTGAAACAACTGGTGGGGAGGCAAGCCCGTGACGTCTTCCCCATCTAGCCAGATGCGTCCGCTATTGGGCCGAATAAAACCGGCAATGATGTTGAAAAGAGTTGTTTTCCCCGCCCCGTTGGGACCAATCAAGCCCGTGATCCGACCAGCTTCGATGCGGAAGGAACAGTGATCTAGGGCATTGACGCCGCCAAACTGTTTGGAGATGTTGTCAATAACGATCACACCGCTACCCTGGGAAAGCTCCATTCCCTAGTAGATTCACTATTTTATGAGCTTTCGTCGTAGGGTAAAGAAGCTTATTTAACCAAACTCGCCGATAGGCTTGCCAAGAAGCCCCCTGGCAGGGGTTGGGTTGGCTCTTGGAGGGAACCCTTTGAGGTGGGCTAACGTCTACTCCTATACCATCGACCTTTGAGAATTGCAGTTTTATTCCCTCATTGGAGCTCATTGGAGGTTCTTGGTTATGTCTCCCATGCACAAACTGACCCGGCGGGCCTTCGCGACGGCGGCAGCCCTGACAGCAGCAGCACTGGCCACCACCCTGCTGCCAAGCACAGCTCAGCAAGCAGCCAAAGCCCCGATTAAGATAGGAGCGCTGCTGTCTTTGACGGGCGACCTGCAGGCCTATGGGGAGAACTGCCTCAAGGGCATCAAGCTGGCCCTCAAGCAGATCAACGAAGCTGGCGGCGTCCTTGGATCTCAAATTCAAGTGGTGGAGGCGGATGACCAAACTTCAGCGCAGCCGGCTATTGATGCGGCCAAGCGGCTAGTGAACGTGGAGAAGGTGGCCGCCATTGTTGGCGCTTTGGGCAGTGGTGTTACCATTCCGGTGGCCACGACAGTAACGGTTCCCAGCAAGATTCCGCAAATTTCACCGGCCTCTACCGCGCCCACCATCACCACCTTGGACGACAATGACTTTTTGTTCCGCACCGTTCCTTCCGATGCTTTCCAAGGGGTAGCCCTAGCGCAGATTACCCGTGAAGAGAAGCTGGATCGCCTGGCTGTTATCTACATCAACAACGACTACGGCCAGGGTCTAGCCGACAGTTTCAAGGCTGCCTTTGAGAAGCGGGGGGGCAAGATCACCAAGGCCGTCCCCTACGAGCCAGGCAAAGCTTCCTACCGCGGCGAGCTGGATCAGCTCAAGGAAGGGAACCCCCAGGCGCTGGTGGTCATTGGCTATCCAGAAAACGGCGCGGTTATCTTGCGGCAAGCCTTGGAAGGGGGGCTATTTAAGCGCTTTGTCTTAACAGACGGCATGCGCTCTCCTGATCTGGCTGCCCAGGTGGGGGCAGACAAGCTAGAGGGATCCATTGGCACTTCGCCCCAGGCCCGTACTGACACCAAGGCTTACCAGAGCTTTGTTCAAGCCTACAAAGCTGCCTACGGGGAAGTGCCCCCCACTCCCTACATCGACACTGCCTACGATGCTGCCTTCCTTCTGGCTCTGGCCATCCAAAAAGCGGGCAGCACCGATGGCACTGCTATCCGCGATGCCCTGCGGCAAGTGGCCAATCCCCCTGGCACCGAAATCCTGCCTGGCGAGTGGGCCAAGGCGGTGGAGCTGCTGAAGAAAGGGGAAGACATCAATTACACTGGCGCTTCTGGCTCGCTGGACTTCGATGAAAACGGAGACGTAGCCGGAACCTTTGCCCACTGGACCTTCAAGGGCGGGAAGATCGTAGACTTGAAGGTGTTTGAGCCGAAGATCTAAAGACTGGGCTGCTGTTTTCGACGAGTAGGGGTTTGCTGGGGAGATGACTGGCAAGCCCCTGCTTTTCACTGCCAGCGCAACTCCCACTCGTTGGATTTTGGGGTAAGGCCAACCTTGATTGAGGGGAGGACGTCACGCGTACTCGGCAACAACGACCGTGATGTTGTCCCGACCCCCTCGCTCTTTGGCTGCCTCGATTAACTCCAGGACAAGCTGCTCCAGGTCTGGCACCTTCAAGCAATATTCGGCAATGACTTCGTCGTCCAGCTCCTCGGTTAGTCCATCGCTGCACAACAGGAGGCGATCCCCAGGAAGCAGGGTAATGGGTTGGATAGCAGGTGGCCCTGTGTCAGGCCGGCCCAGGCAGCGCTCAAGGATGTGCCGCCAGGGGTGGATGCGGGCCTGCTCTTGGGTTAACTCCCCCTGGCGAACCGAGCGAGCGACTAGGGTGTGATCTTCCGTCATCTGCTGCAGCTGGGATCCGCGCAGGCGGTAGAGGCGGGAGTCGCCGATGTGAGCACTCCAGCAATTGTTGTTGGGATCCACCATCGCCACCACCACAGTGGTGCCCATGTCTGCCCGTTGCGGGTTTTCCCGCTGATCTTTGAGAATGGCCTCGTTGGCGGCTTCCACTGCTTCGCTAAGGAGCTTGGGCGCCGGCACCATCTCCCAGCCTCGATCCAAATAGGCTCGAATGGTCTCCACTGCCAGCTGGCTGGCTACGGCTCCTGCTGCATGTCCACCCATGCCATCGGCAACGATGAAGTAGCGACCTTCCGGATCGCAGTAGTAAGCATCCTGATTGCCGCTGCGAACCTTGCCTGGATCCGTAGCGCCAGCATAGCGTCGCATCACCTCAGCCGATCCAATTCCTTTGCCTTTAAGAGTACCCTGAGCAGCGCCGCGGCAGCCAAGACAGCCAAGGCCAGGGTGACCATCGCTAAAGTAGCATGCCCAGCCAAAAATAGCTGCGTGGCGCTAAGAAAAAAAGTTGCAAACAGCACCGCGTAAGTGGTGCCCCAGCCCGTCGAGTTGAGCTGACGCAGCAGGCGTTCCGTCTCAATGGAGCGAACCCGCAGGCGCAGCTCCCCCTGTTCCAATTTACTTAAGGCCGTCTCCAGGCGGCGGGGCAGGCTGAGGCTGGTGCTGGTAAACTCTACCGCCTGGCGGCTGACCTGAGCCAGTAGGGTTTCCCTCTCGGGGTGGCTACTGTTCATGAGCTCTTCTGCAAAAGGCTTGGCCACCTCAATAAAGTTAAACTCTGGATCCAGCCCTTTTCCCAGCCCCTCCAGGGTCGTGAGGGCTCGCAGGACAAAGGTAAAGGTGGCGGGGAAGCGAAACGGCTGCTCATAGGCCAGCTCGTAGAGGTCTTCGCTGATGGCCGCCACCGAGATCTCGTCCAGCTTGCTGGAGAAGGGTTTGTCTAGGAAGTGATCCAGAAGGTACTGCACCGAGCGGCGTACTGGTGCCAGATCGGCAGTGGGTACTAGAACACCCAGCTCCACCAGCAGGGCTACCACCTGGTCGGCATTCTTGGCCACCACTGCTGCTAGCATATCTGCCAGTTTTTCCTTGATGCCGGGACGAAGGCGCCCCATCATGCCGAAGTCGTAGAAGATCAGCGTGCCATCTGGCTTGACGGCAATATTGCCGGGGTGGGGATCGGCGTGGAAAAAGCCGTCTTTGAGCAGTTGCCGCAGATAGGCCTCCGCCCCCAAGCGGGCCAAAGCCTTGCGATCCAATCCCGCCGCGCTCAGCGCCTCGTAGTCGCTAATTTTGATCCCTGGCAGGTATTCCAATGTCAGCAGACGGGGGGAGGTGTAGCGCCAGTACACCTTGGGAACAGCAATCTGGGGCATGTCGCGAAAGTTGCGGCGGAAAGTGTCGGCGTTGCGGCCCTCGTTGAGATAGTCCACCTCCTCCCAGAGGGTGCGGCGACACTCTTCGTAGATGCCAATCCAGTCGCGGCCCGCTCCACCCCACGGGGTGTGGTGCTGAAAAAACTCAGCAATGCCGCGACCGATCTCCAGGTCAATGGTAAATAGCTGCACCAAGCCCGGCCGCTGTACCTTCACCACCACTTCTTCGCCGCTTTTTAGCTTGGCGCGATGCACTTGCCCCAAGCTGGCTGCCGCCAAAGGGGTGGGATCGAAGTAGCTGTAAATCTGCTCAATGGGCTTGCCGAGCTCCTGCTGCACGATGGCCGCCACCTGTTCGTAACCAAAGGCGGGCACCTGGTCTTGCAGCTTGGACAGCTCCTCGACGTACTCGGAGGGGAAGAGATCGGCGCGGGTGGAGAAAAACTGCCCCACCTTAATAAAGGTAGGGCCGAGGTGGAGCAACGTCTCGCGGATCCAAATGGCTCGGGCGCGGCGGCGTTTAGCCTTTCGCTCTGGCGTGGGCTGCCCCCCATAGCTCCAGGCCTGCTGATCCAGCCAGAGATAGAAGAGCCAGGTCAGCACAAAGCGCCAGATGTCGAAAAGACGGCCCCAGCGGCTGTAGTTCTCTCGGGCCCACCGGTAGGCGGTATAGGGCTTAGCAGGCTTGGATCCCTTTGCTGTGCTTGCCTTCAAGCGTTTCGATTCCGGTACTTCTGCAACTCAGAGCGTAGCTGCGCCACCTCGGCCCGCAGGTCATCTAGAGTTGCCTGCAAATCCTCCACCTTGTAGGTGGACGAGGCCATTTCTTGGGTAGCTAGCGATGCTTCCGCCTCAGCTCGGGCCATGACATCCTGGGCAAAAGTCTGCCAGCCCTCCTGCAGCTCTGCCCATAGCTTGCCCACCTCCGCAGCAAGGTCGGCAAGAGCGCCTTCCCAACGCTCGCGCAGAACATCGGCCACTGCTTTGCCGACGAAAAAAGCTCGCACAACGGGATTCCTCATGCAGCCCAAGTGTTAAGAAGCATCACCCAGATTATAACGAATCTTGCCGCAGCCGAACTGCCGAGCCCCCCAGCCAAACAGCCTCGGAGCATCGGCCCGGCAGTCCCGCAAGCAATTGTCCTGGAGAGCTTGTCTAGGGCTAGCGACGGTTGGTGGTCATGTCGGGAATCTTTAGATCGAAGACGCTAATGTTTTGCCGCGCTGCCGGCTTGGGGTTGAGCATGCGAGCCATGTTGAGGAAGTTCTCCGGATCGCCGGGCTTAGGCAAGCGAACAACCCGATAGGTGCGCACCACCTCCCGAGCCGAGGGCCTCACGCCGGAGATATCCCGCCAACGGGCTCCGTAGCGGGGGGTAGCCAAGTTGGTCGGTTTCTCCGAAAGGCGGCGGCGCTGGTAGGGCACCACATCGTCCCCAAAAGCAGCGTCGTACTCCTCGCTATCGACAATGGCGTCGATAAAGCCGTCTAGGCCGCGGGTGGCCAGAATGATGGAGTACTTGATGCGCTCCATTTGGCTGTAGGTGGGCCGACCCAGGAAGCGCTGGAAGGTGATCTCAACGAAGCGGTAGTTGTCGTTGGGAACCATGACCAAGTCGCGGTAGACCTCCGACTTGCCCAGGCCCCGGATAAACTCTTTTACCGAAATTGCTCCATTGCGCAGCTGGGATTCCAGCGCTTTCTGCCGGTAGCTCTCCAGCATCAGGTGCTCGCTGAAGATTTGGCGGTAGGCGGCGCGGATAACATTCTCAATGCCCGCCGGGTCATCGGGGCGGTAGACGGGCGGAGTTTCGTCGCTGGGTACAAAGTAGCGGTTTACCCGCTCGTTTTGCGCAGTGGGGCGATCGGCAATCAACGGAAGAGACATAGGCTGTGCTCCTACAAGAAACAAACAACAAAGAAAAGAGCCTACGCCTCCCTAGCCAGTTCCTGCTGGCTTAGGCGAGCGCGGAGAGGGATCAGAGGATCCGCATCCTGCAAAGCTATCTGAAGGGCTGCCTCGGCAGCAGCTCGCAGAGAAAGTTCTCCCAGGCGGGCTAGATCCGTTAGGGCTGCAACGGCGGCATAGCGCACTCCCCAATCGGCATCCCCCAGGCATTGCCGCAGTAGCTGCAAAGCTTGCTCTTGATCGGACAGGGGTCGCTGGGCAGCCACCCGTCCCAGCCCGCGCGTTGCTGCCCGCCGCACGCTGGGGGCAAAATCGGCCACAATGGCCTCGACCAAAAAGGGGTAGGCATCCCCATGGCCAATGCGGGCTAAAGCTCGCACCGAGTAGGCCCGCGCCCCGTAGTCAAAGCCGTCAATGTTGGCCAGCAAGGGCTGTACTGCCGCTTCTCCAAAGCGCAGCACCTCCTCCAGAGCCGCCTCCCCTACAGCAGGACGGTTGAAGCCAAAAGCGCGAATGAGCAGGGGGATCCCTTCTACCTGTCCTAGGGATCCCAGGGCTCGCACCACCCCCAGCAGCTCTGCCTCTGAAGTGGCCTGCTCCAGCTGGGTAGCCAGTTGGGCCACAGCAGGAGGAAGCCCTTGTACAGCTGATGAAGAGGACATGACCAGCCTAGAAGCTAAGGTAGTAAGGTTAGAGGTTCCAGGTCTAAAACAACTTGTCCAGCTGGGGGATAATTGCCGCTGCCACCTGATCTGGCGGCACCCACCCCAACTGCAAGGCCACGTCAAACAGCCGCTTTAAGGCACTAAGGCGCAGGTTAAGGGCTACGTTGGCGGTTGCCAGCAGGGATGCCCCCGCCAGCCAGCCCGATTCAGCCAGATCAAAGAGGGCCGCCTGGCGCAAGCTGAAGTTGGGGTGGGCTAGCAGCGCCACCAAAATCTGGGTCAGCTCCTCCGCTTGGGTAAAGCGATAGAGTACCCAAGCTGCTGCCGAGCGCACTCTTTCTGAGGGGTGATCTAAGAAGGGCCGAATGGCTGCTTCCGCTTCTGTGGCGTTGAGGTGGCCCAGCGCCTCAATGAAAGCCTCCCAAGGCTGCTCCTCTTGCGACCTTAACAAAGCTAAAAGAGGCTGCACCGCTCGCCTGTCTCCCAACTGGGCTAGAGCGTAGGCCGCCTCCTCTCGCACCAGCAAATCGCTACAGCTAAGCGCCTCAATTAGCCCAGGTACCGCCCGGACATCGCCAATTTGCCCTAGAGCTTTAGCGGCACTACGCCGCAGCGGATAGCCTCCCAACGCCGTGCGATCCCGCTCGTCCTGCAGCGCCAATAGCAAAGGCTCCACTGCCCGCGCCTCGCGAGTCGTGCCCAGGTACCAGGCTGCATAGTAGCGATCCTGCGGATCGTCTCCTTGCAGCCAAGCTATTGCTTGCTCCCAGGTAAGCTGCTGGGGCAGCACCGCCGTGTTGGAGGCTATGCGAGCTGTTGCTGAACCGTTCATGTAACTAGGGCAGCTCTCTCAACGACTGCTTGCCCAGAGCCACGCTCCAGCGCAGCCAGATCCTTCACTGGGAAGTAGGAGATCCCGTAAGAGGAGTAACCCGGAGAACCTTGCCACCCATCCGGAGAATGCGCTGCATCTCAGCAGACAGCCGGCTGTAGGGAACTGTAAGCGTAGCAGTGCTGCGGCGTACCTTCGCTGAGGTGGTCAGGGCATCGGGCGGGTTAAGGAGGCCAGTGTACTCAATCTTGTAAACCCGGCTACCGGCTTCCGTTAGAGCTTCCGGGCTGCTGGTGCTTTGACCAAACATGGCTTTCCCCCGCTGTTAACACTCCCGCTTATCAAAGTCGCATGGGCAAAAAGGAGCTTTTCCAAAGTGCTATCAAGCTGCTTCGCAGCAAGTTTAGGAATGCCTTCCCTCTGGCTTGAGCCTGCAGGCAAGCAACCCGGCTTTCTCCAGGCTGCTGCCTGCCAGGCAAACTGCTAGAAGGAATTGCCCTCCTGCCTAAGGAGGCCTAGCTTAGCCTCCCCTAGCTAAGGGCGTTGATGGCGTAATCGAAGTAGATGGCAGCTTCATTGGCCGCTTGGCCCTTCAGCATGCCCAGAGCACGGCTCTTCATGTGTTGCAGAGCCACAATGTACCAGCTGGGGGAAAGGTTAAAAGCGCGGTTCACTTCCCGCAGACCGGCCACCAGGTATTCATCGAGAGGACCAGTGCCACCGGCAACCAGCGAGTAGGTGATAAAGCGCAGGTAGTAGCCGATGTCACGGGCACACTTGGCCTGGAAGACCTCGCCATGCCCCATTTCACCCGGCTGGCTCAAGTAGGGGAAGCGCTTGAACACTTCCTGCACCGCTTCGCGCACCAGCGTCTGCTGGTTCTGGGTCAACACCCGAGCCGCTTCTAGGGAGGCAGCAGCCCGCTGGTAGCGACCGCTCACCGCCTGCAGCTCGCTGGCGTTGAGAAAGCGCCCTTGATTGTCAGCAGCGGCAATTGCTTCGGTGATAACGGTTTTCATTTGCAACTCCTCAATACGTTGACTGTTAGTAAAAGCAACCAACAGGCAGCTCCTTTACTGCCCCGTTAGATTCTCGGCTGGCTATGAAAGAAACTGACCCTCGCCGAAAACCGAGATACCTTACAGAATGGCAGCAGCCGCCTTATCGAAGTAGCTGGCCACTTCGCTTTGGATTGCTGAGCAGTCGCCAGGGGTGATGCCGTTTGGATCCATGATCTTGGCCAGAGCTTCCCTCTTCATAGCCGCAATGGCATTGGCCATGGAGCTGGTGGGCACCCCCAGCGCAATGTAAGTTTCTCGCAGACCGTTCAGGCAGCGATCTTCCAGCACTGAGCTGTCCCCTGCCAAGGTGGCGTAGGTAATGTAGCGCAGGATAATCTCAAGGTCGCGCAGGCAAGCAGCCATGCGACGGTTAGTGTAGGCGTTACCGCCAGGAGCAATGAGATCTGGCTCCTGGGCAAACAGAGAACGGGCTGCGTTGACCACAATTTGGGCAGCGTTGCTGGTCATGCGATTGACGGCATCCAGGCGCTTGTTGCCTTCTGCCACCAAAGCTTCCAAACGGGCAAAGTCTTGTTCGCTTAGAAAAGCCCCACGTGCATCTGCCTGAGTAATCACCCGGGTAAAGGCGTCTTGCATAATGGCTCTCCTTTTGTTTTTTTCCAAAGTCAAGGATGAGCGACTGGCTGATCCTCTCAAAAGCCAGCTACCGAGCCTTGCTGGATGCGGAATCCGTTTCCCAAAAACCGGGGATCCCGTGGAGGTTGCTTGAAACTCCCCCACTGAAGCCCCAGAGTTTGAGATCGGTCGAGAACTCCTGCAACCTTCAGACAGCCGAGCATCCAGGTCAATTTTATAGCGCGGGAGCGATGAGGATTTTGTGAAGATTTACAAACAAGCCGACACCGAAAGGTCTAGTCGGCTGCCGAGCTTCCAGTTCTAGAGTCCAGCGAGTAGGGAATTGGCCGGCAGGGGGCTAAAAGGATGTAAATATTTGTTTCATTCCCTTTGAGGGCTCCGGCTGCAGCCGTCAAAGGTGCAGAGTTCCCACTCCTTGCAGGGCAGCCTTGAGATCGCGGCAGAAGTAGGCCATCTGTTGCAGCCCCTGGGCAGGGGTGGAAGCTCTGGTCAGCCGCTGCACAAAGGCGCTGCCAACAATGGCTGCATCTGCTCCCCAGAGGGCGATCTGGCGGGCTTGCTCGGGGGTAGAGATGCCGAAGCCCACCCCAATCGGCAGGGAGGTAGATTGGCGCAACTGCTGCAGCAAGGCAGGGAGCCGCTGCTCCAGAGTGGATCGCTCGCCGGTAACGCCGGTGGTGCTGACCAGGTAGACAAAGCCGCTGGAGTGTTGGGCGATGCGCCTCATGCGCTCAGGGGGGCTGGTGGGGGCCACCAGTAAGATGAGGTCGATCCCCTCTGCCTGCGTCGCTTCCCGCAGGGGTTCAGCCTCTTCTAGGGGTAGGTCGGGGACGACTAAGCCGGCACAGCCGGCCCGGCGCAGCTGCTGCACAAAGGTGGGAATGCCGAGCTGGTAGATGGGGTTATAGTAGGTAAAGAGGATGAGAGGGGCCTGCAGCGAGAGGCCCTGCAACCCCTGCAAAATGGCGCCCAAGGTCACGCCCCGCCGGAGAGCACGGCTAGCTGCTGCTTGGATCACCGGCCCATCGGCCAGGGGATCCGAGTAGGGTACCCCCAGCTCGATAAGATCGGCGCCGCTCTGATCCAGAACCTGCAAAGCCTCAAAGGTGGTTTCCAAGTTGGGATCCCCAGCGGTGAGGTAGGGGATGAGGGCTTTTTCACCACGGCTGCGCAGCGCCTGAAAGCAGGCTGTGATCCGAGTGGGCATGGGATCCATTCGACTCTGAGGAGATTGAGAGCATCCCCCACTGTAGCGCCTGGCGGGATCCCTAGGGGAGAGGCACGAAATCGTAGCCGGTACCGGAGCGGTTGCCGGGCTCAACCCGCACCAGCACATGGGGAGCACTGCGGTCGCCGGAGGGCAAAAAGCGCACCTCTCCCGAAGCCCCGTCCTGGAGGAGGAAGTTGGGATCCTGCAAACGGGCCAGCACAGCGTTGCGGCTGGTGGCTCCTTGGCTGAAAGCTTGCAAGAAAACCCGGGTGGCATCATAAGCCAGAGCGGTGCGCCAGCTCACCTGCCCTCCCCAGAGCTGGGCTGCCTTCTGGGCAAACTCGCGGTTGCGCGGCACCTGGGGATGCCAGGGCACCGCCACCACCAAGCCCTCTACCGCTGCTCCCCCTTCTTGCAATGTGGTGAGGCTGAAGAGCACATCGCCGCCCAGAAGAGCAAGGGGCTTACCAGCTACAGCGTTCTCGCGGGCTACGGCCAGCGCTTTTTCGGCTACGGAAGCCGTGGGAGCTAAAAAAGCTACCTGGGCTCCTTGGCCGACGGCCCTTTGCAGGCTGGCCTGGGGGTTGAAGTCCGACGCCGATAAGTCGAACTCCGCCAGCACGATGCCCCCTTCGCTGGTCAGGGTGGAGGCAAAGGCGTCCCGCAGGCTGGTACTGTAAGCACTGTTGGGGTTGTAGAAGATGGCCACCCTTTGCAGCCGCAACGTGCTGAGAGCATAACGGGCCAGTTGTGTGCCAGCCACTTGATCCGAGGGCACGGTGCGAAAAATGGCATCCCCCAGCATGCTGATGCGAGTGCTGGTGGAGGTGGAGGAGATCATCGCCAAGCCGGCAGGCTGATAAACCTCGGCTGCAGCCAGGGTGGCATCGCTGGTGTTATGGCCAATCACCCCCAAGATCTCAGGCTGCGCCACCAGGGCTTTGGCCACCGCTGCTGCTCGCTCAGGGTTATCGCCATCGTCGGCAATCACTACCCGCAGCAGCCGTCCTCCGATTCCTCCCTGTTGGAAAAGCTCCTCCTGAGCTTGCGCCACCCCGCGCAGGGTCTCTTTGGCGCGGTTGGGGTTGCTGGAGATGGGCACCACCACCGCCAGGCTCAAGGGACTGCCCTGCTGCTGGGCACGGGCATTGTTCAAGAAAATGCGAGCTTCCGGGTCGTTGCGGTTGCTTTGCAGACCCATCTCCAACACCGAGATGGCCGCGCTGAGGTTACCTTGGCGCAATAGCTCCGCCGCTGCCGTGGCCGTGGGGCTGCTATCGGCAAACAAGGTGCGCTCGCCGCTGGTCAGGAGCAGATCTTGTGCTCCACCCCCCAACCCTGGCAGCGACACCTGAGGCAGAGGGATCCCCTGCGGCCAGCGAACATAGCCCGCCCGCCAAGCACGATGACCGCCCCAGAGTAGCAATAGACCCAGGACGATGTAGACAATGGGTGGCGGAGACTTGACAACCATGATTCAGGGAAGAAAACGCCGACCTTCGGCCAGCAAAGACACTGATCGCGCCCTCAGGGATCCTCAAAAACCCGTCTTTTCAAGGACTTTCAGAGGCTTCTCGAAGAATAACTTGAGGGTGGGGACGGTAGGAAGGGCTGTTGCGGTATTGGCGCTCTAGCTGCTCCACAATGGAAATGGGAACGGATGAGGTCTCGGAGGACTCTTCTGGCGAGGTGCCGATCTGCGTCTCGGTCTCCACATTGAACTGCCGAGATGTTGCCCAAACCACTGCTGCAATCAGCAAAGGGACGATAGCGGCACCGTAAAGAAAGGCGACGATGGCCATCGGGTCAATGGTTTAGCTTTCCCCTTCCATGATAAAGGCTGTCGAGAATTACCCACTTCAGGATCCCTTAGAGCAAGCCCTATGGGACTGGCACCGAGGCCAGGCCAAGGGATCCCTGCTCTTGCATGCCTACGGCCTGGAGGGGATCCCGTTGGCGGAAGAGCCCCAGGTGGTCTCCCCAGAGGTGTTCTTCACCCAAGAGCTGCCGGAGGTGGAGGCCATGGCTTTGGATCTCTGTCGCGGTCGGGTGCTGGACATCGGCGCCGGCACGGGCCGCCACAGCCTGCTGCTGCAGGAAGAAGGGTTGGCGGTGGCTGCCTTGGATCGCTCGCCCGTGGCGTTGCAGATCATGGCCGAACGGGGAGTGCGCTGCCGCATTGCTGCCGACCTGTTCCACTGGGCAGGGCCGGAAGAGCCCTTCGACACGCTGCTATTGCTGATGAACGGCGCTGGCCTCCTGGGATCCCTAGAGGGGTTGGAGCGTTTTTTGTGCCGGGCTCGCCATTGGATTCAGCCCACCGGCCAGTTGCTTGTGGACTCTACCGAGCTCAGCGACTTCAGCGAAGAGGGCGACTCGGCGCGTCTGGAGGATCTGCTGCAGGATCCAGAGCCGACCGTTCCTAGGGACTTAGAGGGGGGGAAAGCAGAAACCAAGGTAGTGAACTTTGTGGCTGAGTACAACGGCCGGCGCGGGGATCCTTTCCCCTGGCTTTTTGTGGACCCGGAAACCCTGCTGCACTATGCCCACGCCAACGGCTGGCAAGGACAAATTCTCTACCAAGAGGCGGAGGGGGCTTTCCTAGCGCGGCTTACCCCTTTGTGAGCGGCTCATCTCTAGGGAGGCCAGCCAAACCCCACAGCAGGGCTCTAGGCGATACTCTAGTAAGGTGTTCTCGAGTTCAACCGGTGCAAACGATGGCTCAGCCTGCCCTGCGCATCCTGCTTGTGCGCCACGGTGAGAGCACCTTCAACGTCGAAAATCGCATCCAAGGTCGCTCCGATCTCTCTCGCCTCACCCCCAGTGGAGAAGCGCAGGCGCAACGGCTAGCTGAGGCCCTGACCGGGATCCCTTTGGATTACGTCTACTCTAGCCCTCTCTCCCGCGCCCTCGACACTGCCCACATTCTTCTCAAGGAGCGAGCGGGGGTCCCTTTGTTGATTAGCGAGCAGCTGCGGGAGATTGACCTAACGGAGTGGGAAGGCCTGACCTTTGCCGAGGTGAAGGAAAAGTACCCAGAAGAGTACTCCCGATGGCGGTACCATCCCGAGGAGCTGGAGCTAGGGGGACGCTTTCCGGTGCGGGATCTCTGGCAGCAAGCCCAGGGCTTTTGGCAACAGTTGGCTGAGCAGGTGCAGGCGGATCCCCGCTCAGAGCGAGGGAAGGATCCTAAGCATCCCCTCAACGTTCTTATCGTCGGCCACAGCGGCCTCAACCGTGCCCTGGTCAGCACGGCCATTGGCTTGGGGCCAGTCCACTACCACCGCCTGGGGCAAAACAACTGTGCCATTAGCGTCCTCAACTTTCCCCAGGGCCTGGGGGGGCCACCCCAACTGGAATCCTGGAACATCACCGCCCATCTGGGCCAATCCCTGCCCCAGCGCAAGCAGGGGATGCGCATTCTGCTGGTGCGCCATGGCGAGACGCAGTGGAACCGGGAGCAACGCTTCCAGGGGCAGCGGGATATCCCCCTCAACGCCACCGGCGAGGAGCAGGCAGCCAAGGTAGCCGAATTTCTGGCGGATCAGCCGCTGAATCTAGCCTTTTCCAGCCCCCTCAAGCGGCCCTGGGCTACTGCTGATGCCATTTGCCGCTACCACCCCAACCTCATTCTGCGTCCAATGGTGGAGCTGCAAGAAATCTGCCACGGCGACTGGGAGGGCAAGCTGCAGAGCGAGGTGGAGGCCCAATACCCCGGCGAGCTGGAGCGCTGGCAGCGGGATCCTGCGGCTGTGCAGATGCCCAACGGGGAAAATCTCTACCAAGTTTGGGCCCGCACCCGCTCAGCCTGGGAAGAAATTTTGGCCACTACTGCTGCTCAGTTTCCTGAAGGTACGGCAGTGGTGGTAGCCCATGATGCCATCAACAAAGCCATCATCTGCCAGTTGTTCGACCTTTCTCCCCATGCCTTTTGGATCTTCAAGCAAGGCAATGGCGGCATTACCGTCATCGACTACCCGGAAGGAAAGGAGGGTGCCCCAGTCTTAAGAGTGCTCAACCTCACCACCCACCTGTCCGGCCAGATTTTCGACTGCACCACGGCGGGCGCTCTCTAGGGGGTAAAAGATGGGATCCCCTCTCCTTGCCGACCTGGGTTTGCCAGACATTTGCCTCCAAGGGGTACGCCTGTTGGATCCCTGCCGCCAGCGCGATGGCGTGGCTGACGTTTGGCTACGTCGGGGCCGCCTCCTGCTTGTCGAGGCAACGGCAATCCCCGCCAAGATCCCCCGTCTGGACGCCGCCGGCTGGGTGCTGGGCCCAGGCCTGATCGATTTGTACACCTCTAGTGGCGAGCTGGAAGACAATGGCCTCTCCGCTGGCCGCGAGACTCTCACTTCCTTGGCAGCAGCGGCGCGGGCAGGCGGCTTTACCCAAGTTGGCCTGCTGCCCACTCCTCTTGCGGGGACGGCAGCCTTTCCCGTGCTGGATCAGCCAGAGCAGCTAGGTCGCTATCGTCGCCGGCCTGGGGATCCTCGCTGGCTGCCCTGGGCTGCCTTGAGCTTGGGTGGCCGGGAAGAAGCTCCCAGCCCTTGGGGAGAGCTGGCCCGCGCTGGAGCCATTGGCTTTGTGGCCCGGCTTGGGGGAGCAGAGTCGCTGCGCTCCCTGGCCCTGGTGCGACAAGCTCTGGAGTACTTGCGGCCCTGGAACAAGCCCCTGCTGGTTTGGGCCTGGGATCCCACCCTAGGTGGTTCGGGCAGTCTCTACGAGGGGGTATGGGCTCTGCGCCTGGGGCTAAAGGGCATCCCAGCCAGTGCCGAGACCGCCGCCCTAGCCCGCCTCCTGGAAGTGCTGCGCAGCGTTCCCTCGCCGCCGCCAGTGCATGTGATGCGCCTCAGCCAAGCCCGCAGCCTGGAGCTTATCCAGCAGGCGCAGGCAGAGGGGCTGCCGGTTACCGCCAGTACCACCTGGATGCACCTCCTCCTGTCGGAGGAAGCTGTCTTCGAGCGCGGCTACGATCCCAACTTGCGCCTACTGCCTCCTCTTCCCCGTGCCGCCGACCGGGAGGCCCTCATTGCCGGGATCCGCAGCGGTAGCCTGGGCATTGCCGTCGATCATGCCCCCTACACCTACGAGGAGAAGACCCTGCCCTTTGCCGACGCACCCCCTGGGGCCATGGGTCTGGAGCTGGCCCTGCCGCTGCTGTGGCAGAACTTGGTGGAGACGGGAGCGCTGACGGCGCTACAGCTCTGGTCGGCCCTTAGCCTCTACCCGGCCCGCTGCCTGGGGTTGGAGCCGCCCAGCCTGGAGCCCGGCAGCGATTGGGTGCTCTTTGATCCAACCCATACCTGGACAGTTTCGGCAGCCACGCTCCGCTCCAACTCGCAGGCCACTCCCTGGCTGGGCAAGACCCTACGCGGCAGGGTGCTGCACACCCACGTGGAGGAAGAGAGCAAGCGCTGAGCTGCAGAAGGAGACATTGCCCTCCCCCTGGCTTGACAATGGAGGTAGGAAGGGGATCCCCAGCTTGCCCAATGCCAACGCAGATTCTTCCCCCCACCCCCGAGCACCTTGCCCTAGCCGCTGAAGCCCTGCGGCAAGGTCAACTGGTAGCCATGCCTACGGAGACGGTGTACGGCCTGGCGGGCCACGGCTTCAACGAACAGGCGGTGGCCACCATCTTTGCTGTCAAGGAGCGCCCCCGTTTCGATCCCCTGATCTTGCACCTGCCAGCTGGGGTCTGCCTTGAGGCGCTGGACGGGGAGCTGGTGGATCTGTCGGCTTTTACTGCCGCCGCCCGCGCTCGGCTGGGATCCCTTGTCGACACCTTCTGGCCGGGCCCGCTGACGCTGGTGCTGCCCAAGGGACCCCGGGTGCTGGATCTCGTCACCAGTGGCTTGCCTACAGTGGCGCTGCGGATGCCTGCCCACCCCGTGGCCCAGGCTTTGCTGCAGGCAGTTCAGGTGCCTCTAGCTGCCCCCAGCGCCAACCGCTTTGGCCGCCTTAGCCCCACCTCCGCCCAGGCGGTCTATGCCGAGTTGGCGGGGCGGATCCCCTACATTTTGGACGGAGGGGAGTGCAGCGTGGGCTTGGAATCGACCGTGCTTAAGCTCAGCCCTGACGGCACGCCCACGCTGTTGCGCCCTGGCGGGATCCCGCGGGAAGTGCTGGAAGCTCATCTCGGCCTGCCCCTCCAGACTGCACCGGACAGCAACCTAAGGCCCGAAGCACCGGGAGGGCTCAGCAGCCACTACGCCCCCACCAAGCCCCTCTGGTTGTTGCCTGTTGCCTTTGACCAGCTCCGCCCTGAGGAGTGGCAGCGGTTGCGGCAGGCGACAGCTGAACATGCCCACCTGGGCGTCCTCAGTTTCTCAGCCGATGCCCAGGCGCTGGCGGAAAGCTTTGCCCACCACTGGCCGGGAGTTGCGCTGACCTTTGAATGCCTGGGGCCGGATCCCGCCGCGGCAGCGCGGGCTCTCTTTGCCAGCCTGCGCCGCTTGGACGAAGGGGCAGCCACCCTGCTGCTGGCTGAGCCCCCCCCGGTTTTGACAGGGCTGGGCTATGCGATTATGGATCGGCTACGACGGGCCAGCAAGCCATGGAAGACTCCCCTCTTGTCGCCATCGTAATGGGCAGCGATTCGGATCTGCCCACCTTGGCCCCCGCCGCTCAGGTGTGCGAGGAGTTTGGGATCCCCTATCTCCTCCAGATCCTCAGCGCTCACCGCACCCCCGAAGCGATGGTGGAGTTTGCCCGCAGCGCCCACACCCGCGGCATCCGCGTCATTATCGCCGGCGCTGGCGGGGCGGCCCATCTGCCGGGGATGGTAGCCTCCCTTACCCCTCTGCCAGTCATCGGGGTGCCGGTGTTCAGCCAGTCCCTGCAGGGGCTGGACTCCCTGTATTCGATAGTGCAGATGCCCAAGGGGATCCCCGTGGCTACCGTAGCCATTGGCAACGGCTATAACGCTGGTCTCTTGGCGGTGCAGATCCTAGCCAGCGGGGATCCTGAACTGCTACAGCGGGTGCTTGCCTACCGGGCAAGCCTCAAGCAGGCTGTGCAGGAGAAAAATGCCCAGTTGCAAGCTCAGGGGTGGAAAGCCTATCTCCGCTCTGCCGACAGAGCATAATTAAAGCGTTGACCTGTCTTGGCAGAGAAAAAGTTGGGAGAGTTGCCAGCGGTGAAGAAGGGATCCAGTCGCCCCTCTTCTGGCCAGGGATCCTGGCAGGAGTATCTTCAGCGGGTTCAGAAAGGGGCAGAGGAAAGGGGAGCTCAAGCGGCGGGGTGGCTGCTGGGGGGATCGCAGGGGCGGGTTTTGGCGGTGTCAGGCTTGGCGTTGGCGGGGCTAGCCTTTTGGCACTGGCGCCTGGCCCTTTCCCTAGCAGTGGGCACTGGGGTGATGCTAGGGGTGTACGCGGCTTGCAGCCCTGAGTTTAGCCGCCGCTGGCAGGAGTGGCAGGCTTGGTTTCGCCAAGCTGACCGCTCCCTTTTGCTAGCCGTTACTGGTGGGGCAGCCGCCACCCTCGGCACCTACCTTGTGGTCTCAATCTGGGCAGAAGCCAACCAGCGCTGGCTGGCCACGGGCGCCATTGTGCAGGGGCTAGCCACCTTTGCCTTGCTGTCACTGCTGTTTTGGGAGTGGCTCAGCCGCCGGCAAGAGCGGCAGCGTTCTCAATGGGAGCGGGATCTTAGCGACATTGCTTCCCCCGATCCCTACAGGCGGCTGCTGGGGGTACGCCGGCTGCAGAGCCGCCTGCCCCATCTGGATCCCGAACAAACTCGGCTGGCAGTGGATTATCTGCGCCTGGCCCTTGACCAAGAAACCGTGGCCGTTGTGCGGGAGGCCCTCTTGGAAGCCCTGCAGGGATGGGGGATCCTGCGCCGCCTTAACGATTTGACCAGTCCCAACCCAGCCGAAAGCAGCGGCGATCCCTCGGCAAGCCGCAGAGGCAACGCCTAAACAGCTAGCAGCTCCACCACGGGAAGTAAGGAACTCGAGCCAGAGGCTGTCCGTCGTAAAGAGTGTAAACCTACTCTTTACGGAGGGTTACATTCCATGGTTCGCAAGCTCTTCACGCTCTCTTTAGCCGTTGCCTCGGCCACGGTGTTGGCTGCAGCTCCCGGAGTCCAGGCTAGCAGCCCCAGCCCTAGCCCAGCGCCTGCAAGCGCGAAGACTGCGGCTCCTGCCCAAAAAGCCAAAACCATTGTGGATGTTGCCACTGAGGCTGGCTCCTTCACCACCTTGCTCAAAGCCCTGGAGGCTGCTGACCTGGTGAAGACGCTCTCTGAGGAGGGCCCCTTCACCGTTTTTGCCCCTACTGATGAAGCCTTTGCGGCCCTGCCGAAAGGCACGCTAGACGACTTGCTCAAGCCAGAAAACAAGGAGAAATTGAAGCGAGTGCTCAGCTACCATGTCGTGTCTGGCGAGCTTCTCTCTCAAAATCTAGAGGCCGGTAAGGTGACTACCCTTGCTGAAGTGCCGGTGGAGATCTCCGTCAAGGATGGGATCCGGGTCAACGACGCCAAGGTGGCAACCCCCGATCTCAAAGCCTCCAACGGCGTTATCCACGTCATTGACAAAGTCCTCCTGCCACCGGAGAAATAGTCTTCTCGGCCTTGCAATCCTAAATCTAAGTCTGTAGAAAGCCTTCCTAGCACCCCCAGCTTCAAGGCTGGGGGCTTCAGGCGCGATCCCTGGCTTGGCTCTTGGGATTCCTACAAGTCAATACCAACGCTGGAGTTGTAGATTGCCTCCACCGACACACCGGCCACCCGCTGGGGACGCACGATCATGTACTCATTGTCCATTTGCTTGGGCAAGGTGATGAACTCGTCCCCACCCACCATCAGTTGGTTGATCAGCTCTGTGTATTCTCTGGCTTCCTTGACCCGTACCTGCAGGGTCTGACCCCCTTCCAGCATGATGTGAACGAGGTAGCCATCGGGTTTTCTGGGCATGGGCGCTCCTGCTTGGCTGCAGCAAAGGTCGATAAACATTATTCCCCCCTTCGAGAAACTTGACCAACCTCCGGCTCCTCCTGTCGGCAGGAGGCCATAACAAGCGGTGGATAGGAGAGGGGGCTTCCCCGGGGTGGTCGATGGGCCTACAGTAACAGGATGTGCCCATTTTGGGTTCTCTCCCGCTACCTCTTGTGGCTGGAATGGCTGACACGCCTTGCCCTCAACGGCTGGACTGGCGCAACCTCAACACCCTCTGGGGATCCGTTTTGGCCGAGACCTTGAGCCGGCTGGGCTGTCGGGTGGCGGTGGTGTGTCCGGGATCCCGCTCTGCCCCCCTCACCTATGCTCTGGCGCAGCACCCTGAGATCGAGGCCATTCCGGTGCTGGATGAGCGGTCGGCGGCCTTCTTTGCCCTTGGCTTGGCCCAGCAGTTGCGGCAGCCCATCCCGCTAGTGTGTACCTCTGGCAGCGCCGGCGCCCATTTTTTCCCCGCTCTCATCGAGGCGGCAGAAAGTGGTTGGCCACTTCTGGTTTTGACGGCGGATCGGCCGCCGGAGCTGCGCCACTGCCGCGCCGGGCAGACCATCGACCAGGTGAAGCTCTACGGCCACTACCCCAACTGGCAGGCGGAGCTAGCCCTGCCCAGCGCCGACCTAGAAGCTCTGGCCTACCTGCGCCAGACCGTCATTCACGCCTGGGAGCGTGCCCTCTACCCTTTCCCGGGTCCAGTGCACCTCAACGTGCCTTTGCGGGAGCCCTTGGCTCCCATTGCTGACAGCAGCACCGCGCCCCTGGCCCGTTGGCAGAAAAATCTGGAGTTTGAGAAGAGCTTTTTTCGGGGGGTTGCTCCGGCCGGATCTTCCTGCCAGGCGCTGCGGGGCAGTCTTCAGATGGAGAGGGCTTCCTTTTGGCAGGAGTGGTGCAGCTGTGAGCGGGGAGTGATCTTGGCAGGGCCGGCCCAAGCGGCGGATCCCCGCGCCTACGCTGAGGCAGTGGCCCGTCTGGCCCTAGCCCTGGGCTGGCCGGTGTTGGCAGAAGGCCTTTCCCCCCTGCGCAACTACGCTTCCCTTAACCCCTACCTCATTACCACCTACGATTTTCTCCTCCAAGGAGAGCAGCCCCATCTTTGGCCAGAGCAGGTGATCCAACTGGGACCCTTGCCCACCAGCAAGGCCCTGCGGCAAACCCTGGCCCAAGTCCAACCCCGCACCTGGCTACTCGATCCCCGACCCCAGAACGCCGATCCTCTCCACAACTCCACGACCCACTTGCCCTTTGCCTTGGAGGAGGTGGCGGCAGGGATCCCGGCAGGCAAAGCCAAAACAACCGCTTTTCTGCAAGCCTGGCTGCAGGCGGAAGCAAAAGCTCGGGTTGAGCTGGATCGGCTGCTGGCAGCTCTGCCGGAGTGGTTTGAGGGCAAGATTGCCTGGTGGCTGGCCCATCACCTGCCGCCGGAGACGCCGCTATTTATTGCCAACAGCACACCGGTGCGGGATGTGGAGTGGTTTTGGCCACCCAACGACCGCCATATCCGGCCTTACTTTAACCGCGGCACCAACGGCATCGACGGCATCCTCTCGACCGCCTTTGGGGTGGCCCATCGCCAGCGCCCGACGGTGGTGCTGACCGGGGATCTGGCCTTTTTGCACGACTGCGGTGGCCTGCGTCTTGCCCAATGCCTTCAGGGATCCCTGACGATTCTTCTCATCAACAACCAGGGGGGCGGTATCTTTGAGCTCTTGCCCATTGCCAAGGCGGGTCGCCAGGAGCCCAACCCTCCCTTTGAGCCCTACTTTGCCACCCCCCAGGCCGTGGATTTTGCCCTCCTCTGCCAGGCCCATGGCATCCCCCACCGGCGGATAGAGACCTGGGAGGAGCTGGCCCAAGCCTTAGATCCCTTGCCGACCCAGGGGGTGCGGGTGTTGGAGATCCTTACGGATCGGCGGGCGGACGCGCAGCGACGGCAGGACTGGTTTCAGCGCTGGTCTGAGCGGCCATCCACGCCGTAACCCGGCTCCAGATTTGCTCCGGCAGATCCTCGGCCTCGCAGTCCAGCCATTGGATCCCTGGCATGGCCCGAAACCAGGTCATCTGCCGCTTGGCAAACTGGCGGGTGCGCCGCACAATCAAAGGCTGCAGCTCTGCTTCTGGGATCCGCCCTTCTAGATAGGCGCCAATCTCCGCGTAGCCCAAGGTTTGTAAGAGGGGCAGGTCTGGCCCGTAGCGCTCCCGCAGCGTTTTCACCTCCTCAATCCAGCCTGCTGCCAGCATTTCTGCCGTGCGCCGAGCAATGCGTTGTTCCAGACGGGGCATTGGGCAGCGCAGCCCCAAGATGAGGATGGGGTAGCTGGGAGGATGGGCCTGCCTCAGGCGGGAAGCTGGCTTGCCGGTGGTGTAGATGATCTCCAAAGCCCGCAGGGTGCGCACCGTGTCATGGGGATGGATGTGCTCGGCGGCAACGGGATCCAACTGCTGCAGCCAGGCGTAGCGGATCTCGGGCGGCCACGTCTCTAGTTGAGCGCGCAACTCGGGCTGCGGCGGAACTGCCGGGATCCCCAACCCTGCAGTAATGGATTGGATGTAGAGCCCCGTCCCCCCCACCAGAATGGGAGTCTGTCCCTGCCGATGGGCCTCGGCAATGCGCGACTGGGCCGCCTGCTGAAACTCGGCCACGGTGTAGGTGTGGCGGGGATCCACAAAGTCCATCAACTCGTGCGGCCAGAGGGCTCGCTCAGCGGGGGTAGGCTTGGCAGTGCCGATGTCGAACTCCCGGTAGACCTGGCGAGAGTCGGCATTCAGCAGAGGGGATCCCAGCCGCTGGGCCAGCAGCAGCGCCTGACGTGACTTGCCAGTGGCGGTGGGGCCGGCGATAACAATTAGCCCTGGAGTTACCATGCCGAGGGTGTTACTGGTTGCACTGGGTGGCAGACATTCAGAACCTGCAAAAATTTATGCAAGGCAACAAAATTTCTAAAAGGCTTTAGCTCTGTGGCTAGAATAGACTTCCCAACAGCTTTGGGCTCTTTGAAATTGCGGTGATCTCATCTTACGTTCCAGCTTTTGTTGGGTTGGACACTCAGCTTAGGCTGTCTCTCCAGCTCCCGAGGCTAGCCCCATGGCTGCTTGCCTGGGTCAAGCCTGGTCTCGGCTACCTGGGCTGGGCAGTTGGGGCAGGGGTCCTAGCGGCGTTGCTGGCGTGGAAACCTTGTCCAGCCCTGGCGGAAGTTTTGGTGCTCAAGCAAGGAGAAGTGCGCACTCTGCCCTTGTTGCAAACGCGGGCCCGACCCTCCTTGCAGATGGAGATGCTTTATCTAGGCATGGTGGAGGAGCGCTTCTTAGGCTACGCCCACGCCAACAACTGGGAGACTATTTCCAGCGACCGAGAGGATCCCCGCTGGAGCCGCTGGCAACTGCGACCGGGCGGTGAGGCCCTCTATCCGCCGGATGCCCCTTCGTCGCGGGATCCCTTAGAGCCCCCCCTCTATGCCCGTGGGTTTTATGTAGAGGCCTACTTCATGGGCGGGCGGCTAGTGGGGATGCACCTCATTTACAATCCGGAAGAGCCAGGCTTCAATTTCAGGCAACTGCAAAGGCTTGTTCGCGCCTGGTTTCCCGATAACCGCCTAATGTTGCACTACCAGGTGCTGCCAGAGGATCCCGACCAGCATGTCCTAAGGGCCTACTGGGGCACCATCCCTCCCCCTTACCTTGCCGACATTCAGCGCAACAGCCGCCTGCCCTTCTGCCAGGTTTTTTTCAGCCCTACCTCGCCTCAGCCGCTTGTTCCCCCCTCTGCGCCTCCTCACTGCCTAGGTCAAGCTGAAGCAGGTGCCTCCCCTGCCGCTGCCCAGAAGAAGACGGCCGCTCTGCGCTAAAGCTTTGCGCGGGCTAGGGCTTGAGCTGAGGCTGCTTGCGGCGTTGCCGGCCTACGGGAAGAAAGCCCTAAACCGTCACCAGCTCGGGGCGGCGGCTGTGGCGAATGGCGCGAATGGCTTCCCCGTAGTCCTTGGCCTTGAATACGGCTGAGCCCGCCACCAGGGCATTGGCCCCCGCCTCGATGACCTGCCAGGCGTTGCTGGCCTTGATGCCGCCATCCACCTCGATCCAGGGATCCAAGCCCCGCTCGTCGCACAGGGCCCGTAACTGGCGAATCTTGGGCACCACCGCCGAGATGAAGCTCTGGCCGCCAAAGCCAGGGTTGACGCTCATGATCAACACCAGGTCCACCAGATCCAGCACGTACTGAATCAGCTCCAGAGGGCTGGCCGGGTTGAGCACCACACCTGCCTGTTTGCCCAGATCCTTGATTTGGCTGAGGGTGCGGTGCAGGTGGATGGTGGAGCTGGACTCGGCGTGAACGGAGATGATGTCGGCCCCCGCCTTGGCAAAGTCGGCCACATATTTCTCCGGCTCCACAATCATCAGGTGGACATCCAGAGGCTTGGCCGTAACCGGGCGCAGCGCTTCCACCACCAGCGGGCCGATGGTGATGTTGGGCACAAAGCGGCCATCCATCACATCTACGTGGATCCAGTCGGCCCCCGCCTCGTCCACTGCCCGCACTTCTTCCCCCAAGCGGCTAAAATCGGCTGAAAGAATAGAAGGGGCGACGACAATCGGCTTTTGCCCAGAAGCTGCTGAGGGCTGAGTCATGGTGAGTACCCAAGGTGTAAACCGCAAAACAGGGGAGCCTGCTCCTCTATGGTACGGAGTTTGATCCCCTTTGCAAAGCACCACCCGGCTTCTAGGGGATCCCGACAAAGCCGGCCCTGGCCAGTTGCACCCTCCGGAAAACTTGGGCCAGAGGCTCTCAGCGATCCGGCGGCTGCGCGTTGCTCTGAGGCTCTGGAGAGGCTTGCTCTGAGGGAGCTGGCTTCACCTTTTCTTCTAGCCGCAGGGCAAGCTGCTGCAACTGCATATAGATGCTGTTGACGGCCAGCATGGCCAGGACAGTGCCGAAAAACTTGGTGCGGGATCCCATAGACCAACCCCTGGGCAAGGCCAAACACTCGTTGCCCTAGCTCCAACTTAGCGCACAGGCGGAACAGACCCTCAGAGAAGAACTTCATTAGACCTAGCGTCATGACTGCCTATCGGCACCTACATACTGCCCTTTGGGTTAGCGATCTGGCCAGGGCTGAGCATTTCTACGGGACGGTGCTCGGGCTCCCCAAAGCAGAGCGGTTTCCCTTTGACTTTCCCGGCGCTTGGTACCAGGTGGGCTCCTCTCAGATTCACTTGATTGTTACTGAGGAGCCGCTTGGGCAAGGGCAGCCAGCCAGTGGGGGCAGCAAGGCGAAGTGGGGGCGCCTTCCCCATGTGGCGCTGGGCGTGGAAGACCTGGAAGCGGTAAAGGCCCGCCTGCTGCAGGCAGGCTACGAGGTGCAGCCAAGCGCTTCCGGGCGAGCGGCGCTGTTTGTTCGGGATCCCGACGGGAACGTGATCGAGCTAAGCTCCCTAAGTCCTCCTCAGCCATGACTGCGATGACAGAGCCCCATTCGCCCCAGCGGCGCGGCGCCCTGCCCCTCTTTGACCCCTCCACCGCCCTGGTCAGCTCGGCCCAAATGCGCTGCCTCGAGGAGCAGATCTTCGCTGCCGGCATGCCTGTGGCCGCTCTCATGGAAAAGGTGGGCCTGGCCGTTTTTGCCCAGCTGCGGCAGGATTTCCCCCATGCGCAGCGCATCGGCATCCTCTGCGGCACAGGGCACAACGGCGGCGACGGCTTGGTGGTTGGACGAGAGCTGCGGCTGGCCCAAAAGGGGGTGAAGGTTTGGCTGGGCAAGCCAGATGATCTCAAACCCCTGGCTGCCGACCACGCTCGCTATCTCAGGACGCTGGGGGCGGAGTTTGTGGATCGGCTGGAGGAGTTGGCCGACTGTGACCTGCTGATTGACGCCCTGTTTGGCATTGGCCTAAACCGGCCCCTGGGGGATCCCTGGGCGAAGGCAGTGGAGTGGGCCAACGGCAGCGGCATTCCCATCCTCAGCCTGGATCTGCCCTCTGGCCTCAACGACCAGACAGGCAAGATCTGGGGCTGCTGTATCCGCGCCAGCTACACCTATGCCCTGGGCCTCTGGAAGCGGGGCCTGTGGCAGGAGGCGGCTCTGCCTTGGGTAGGACAGCTGCGTCGCATTGATTTTGGGATCCCCCCTTGGGCCTGCCCGGCGGAGGCGGTTCCCCAGTTGTTGCTGCAACCCTGGCTCCATTTCCCCCCCGACCCGCCCTTGGACACCCACAAGTACCGCCAGGGATCCCTGCTGCTGGTAGCAGGCTCGACGGCCTATGCCGGGGCGGCAGTGTTGGCCGGGCTGGGATCCCGCGCCAGCGGCGTGGGCATGGTAACCCTAGTGGCGCCGGCGGAGTTGAAGGAGCTGATCCACAGCGCTTTGCCGGAGGTGTTGGTGCACCCCTGGGAAGGGATCCCTTCTTTGCCCCCAGTGGCTGAGAAGCCCTTCCAGGCGGTGGCGGTGGGGCCAGGCCTTGGGGAAACCCGCCAGCTGCTTTTGGAGATCTTGCTGCGGGATTGGGCCGGGATCCCCTGGGTGATCGACGCCGATGGCCTCAATGCCTTAGCGGAGATGGGGGTGGAGCGCCTGCCAGAAAACGGGATCCAAGCTATCCTCACCCCGCACCTGGGGGAATTTCGCCGGCTTTTTCCTGGGATCTCGCTTGAGGATCGCCTCGAGGCAGCCCAAAAGGCAGCAGCCCAGAGTGGGGCGGTGGTGGTCTTGAAGGGGGCACGGACGATCATCGCCTCTCCCACAGGGGAATGCTGGGTAAACCCGGAGAGCACACCGGCCTTGGCTCGCGGCGGCAGCGGCGATGTTTTAACTGGCTTAATTGGTGGACTAGTGGCGCGCAGAAGGGCCCAACTGGGTCAGGCGATGGGGATCTCAGAGCTACTGAGTTGCGCCTGTGCCGGGGTGTGGTGGCATGCCCAGGCAGCTATCCAGCTGGTGGGGGAGCGGGGTCCGACGGGGGTGGATCCAGTCCACCTAGCGGAGCACCTGCCCAAAGCGCTGCAGATTCTGCGGGGACAGAAGTCGGTCTAAGGTTGCAAGAACCCCAGCGCCAGTCCCAAGAAAATGAACAGGCCAAAACCCATCCGATAGACAACAAACAGCCAGGTGCTGCTGCGCTGCAAAAATCGAATGAGCCAATCGATGGACCAGTAGGAGAAGACAAAGGCCGAGAGCGTCCCCAGCCCCTGCGCTAGCAGCGCCTCTGTCCTGAACTCGGAGACGAACTCCTCTACCCCGGCCAAAAAGAGGGCGGGGATTCCCAGCAAGAAGGAGTAGCGGGCGGCAGCCGAGCGCTGCAAATCGAGCAACAGAGCCGCCGTCAGCGTCACGCCGGAGCGGGATACCCCTGGGATCAAAGCCAAGGCCTGGGCCAGCCCCACCCAGATCCCGTCCCAAATGCCTAGGCTGTCTAGGCCTCGCCGGCGATTCCCCACCCGTTCTGCCCAGCCCAAAGCCAGGGCCAAGCCAATAGCGGCAGCAGCAATCACCCACAACTGGCGGGGCGGAGATCCCCAAATGGCCTTGACGGCCCATCCGGCCACCACAATCGGCAACGTTCCCACCAGGATCCCCGTGAGCAGCCGCCAAGACTCCTGCTGGAAGTCTCGCTCTTGCCAAGCCTTCCAGGAGCCAAGGAGCAACTGGCGCAGGTCAGAGGCAAAGTAGATCAACACTGCTCCCAGACTGCCCAGCTGGATCACCGCCGCAAACGAAGCTCCCGCATCTGGCCAGCCCAGCAAAGCTGGAAACACCCGCAGGTGGGCTGTGCTGCTGATGGGCAGGAACTCGGTGATCCCTTGCACCATGCCTAAGAGCAGGGCCTGCCACCAATTGGGATACCAGAGGTCGGCCAGCACCAAAGACAATTTCTCTCTTAGACTGGCGTCTGGAGAAGAGTTCCCCTCAGAACGTGAGCCGCTCGGGATCGTCGATGGTAATCAGCCAGTTGCCCACCTTGCGGAAGAGGGGGTTGGGCTCTGTCCCCCGCACCCGCGCCTCTACCCGGTAGATGCCAGCAGCGGAAGGATTGCGCACATTGGAGAGCACCAAGCGGATCTCCTGGCCGGCGGCAATGGGTTGACGGGCTACCACCTCCAAAGAGCGAAACTCCTCGTTCCAGTACACTTCCGCCAGCTCCACCGGCTTGCCCTCCGCCTCTAGGCGCACATTCTTCGGGTCGATGACGGCATCGAAATTGCTATCCGCCTTGATCTGCACCTCTGCCACCGCCACATTTTGGGGTGGGATCTTCAGGCGATAGCGATCCAGCCGACCGCGAATGCCGCGAAAATCCAGCCGATAGCTGAGGACAGGCACCCCCTCGCTGCCAGTGATGACAAAGCCCGACTGCGCCTTTGCCGAAGGGAGGAACAGCAGGGATCCCACTAGGCCTGCCAAAACCAGCCTTGCCCCCAGCCGGGGCCAGCAAAGACTCTGGGAATACTTCACCGCTCTCAACACCCAAGCTTCCCGAAAGACTTCGACTCAAGCAACCCCTGCTGCCGACCGAGCAAGCAGCAAGGCCATGAAGATGGAATCAAGTTGCTGTCTATTGTAAGGGGGTGAGATCCGCTCTGAAAGACTTATACAACGCTGGACAAAAGCGGACTTTTGCTCCAGGT
>NZ_JANSJL010000035.1:50795-56557 GCF_047502745.1 Synechococcus sp. F70.1 | reverse complement strand
AACTGAAAAAGGAAGTGAGGATTCATGGCACGCCCTAAGTTCGAACGCACCAAACCCCACGTTAATGTTGGCACCATTGGCCACGTGGACCATGGTAAGACGACGTTGACCGCCGCCATTACCATGACCTTGGCTGCCCTCGGCCAAGCGACGCCCAAGCGCTACGACGAGATTGACGCAGCGCCAGAGGAGAGAGCCCGCGGTATCACCATCAACACGGCCCACGTGGAGTACCAGACAGAGAAGCGTCACTACGCCCACGTGGACTGCCCTGGCCACGCTGACTACGTAAAAAACATGATCACAGGGGCAGCCCAGATGGACGGGGCCATCCTGGTGGTGTCGGCGGCAGATGGACCCATGCCGCAGACGCGGGAGCACATCCTGCTGGCCCGCCAGGTGGGAGTGCCCAACATCGTCGTCTTCCTCAACAAGGTAGATATGGTGGACGACGAGGAGCTGCTGGAGCTGGTAGAGCTGGAGGTGCGGGAGCTCCTGTCCAAGTACGATTTCCCCGGCGACGAAGTCCCGATTGTCAGGGGATCGGCTCTTAAGGCTTTGGAGAAGATGCAAGCCAACCCCAAAACCCAGCGGGGTGAGGATCCGTGGGTGGACAAGATCCATGAGTTGATGGATGCGGTCGACTCCTACATCCCGACGCCAGTGCGGGAGGTGGACAAGCCCTTCCTGATGGCAATAGAAGATGTCTTCTCGATTACAGGTCGTGGCACGGTGGCAACCGGCCGAATTGAGCGCGGCCGCATCAAGGTGGGGGATACGGTAGAGATCGTGGGGCTGCGCGAGACCCGCTCCACCACGGTGACGGGTCTGGAGATGTTCCAGAAGACGCTGGACGAGGGGATTGCAGGCGACAACGTCGGCGTTTTGCTGCGGGGTATTCAGAAAAACGAAGTGGAGCGGGGCATGGTCCTAGCCCAGCCCAAAACCATCACCCCCCACACCCAGTTCGAGTCGGAGGTTTATGTCCTCACCAAAGAAGAGGGGGGCCGCCACACACCCTTCTTTGCGGGCTATCGTCCCCAGTTCTACGTGCGTACCACCGACGTCACGGGCACCATTTCCTCCTTTACGGCTGACGATGGCTCGAAGCCGGAGATGGTGATGCCGGGCGACCGCGTTAGGATGACGGTGGAGCTCATCCGACCCATTGCCATTGAGCAGGGGATGCGCTTTGCCATCCGCGAAGGCGGTCGGACGGTTGGAGCTGGGGTAGTCTCCAAGATCCTGAAGTAAGCTACTGGCTCGCAGCAGGGATTGGGCGCTGGTTACTCCAGAGGACTCGATCCCTGTTGCCTTTTAAGTACACCCTACTCTCTCTTCAAGTATGGCTACTTTAACCCAACAAAAAATTCGCATCCGCTTGCAGGCCTACGACCATCGGCTGCTGGATACTTCCTGCGCCAAAATTGTGGATACAGCCCGCCGAACGGAGGCAGTGCCAGTGGGGCCAATTCCGCTGCCGACGCGGCGGCGCCTTTACTGTGTGCTGCGTTCCCCTCATATAGACAAGGACTCGCGGGAACATTTTGAAATCCGCACCCACCGGCGCATTATCGATATCTATTCCCCCTCCTCCAAGACTATCGATGCTTTGATGAAGCTAGATCTGCCGGCAGGGGTAGACATTGAGGTGAAGTTGTGATGGCCTGGGCGGGGATCTCTAGCGCTCCAAGGTAAGGGGGCAGGCGGTGGCGACGGCAGTCGAGCAAGAAGGACAAAATTCTGAGCCCATCCCCGTCTTAGTGGTAGGAGCCCTGGGCAGGATGGGGAGGGAGGTGGTGCGAGCAGTGGCCCAAACCCCCGACATGAGGTTGGTGGGAGCAGTGGCTCGTTCGCACCTAGGCGCAGATATTGGCGAGGTGCTAGGGCTAGGAGCGTTGGGAGTGGCCATTAGCGACGACCTGGCAGGGCAGCTGCTGCGGCTGTCGCAGCAGAGTACCCGAGGCGTCATGGTGGACTTCACCCATCCTAGCTCTGTGTACGAAAACGTCCGCTCGGCAATTGCCTTTGGGGTGCGGCCAGTGGTGGGGACAACCGGCCTAACGCCGGAGCAACTGGAGCGGCTGCGGGATCTAGCGGACAAGGCTGGCGTGGGCTGCCTCATTGCGCCTAACTTTGCCATCGGCATGATCCTGCTGCAGCAGATGGCGCTGCAGGCGGCTCAATATTTCGATCACGTGGAGATTGTCGAGCTGCACCACAACCGCAAGGCCGATGCCCCCAGTGGCACAGCTCTGCAGACGGCCCAGCGGCTGGGACAACTGGGCAAGGCATTCAACCCCCCCGAGGTGGAAGAAAAGGAGCTGATCCCCGGCTCGCGGGGTGGGATCCCTGGCCCCAACATCCCCATCCACAGCGTTCGCCTGCCGGGGTTGGTCGCCCACCAGGAAGTAATCTTCGGCGGCATGGGGCAGACGCTCACCCTAAGACACGACATCACCGACCGCGTGGCCTTTATGCCGGGGGTGATCCTGGGCATCCGCAAGGTGTTGCAGCTCAAGGGATTGGTCTACGGGCTGGAGCAGGTGTTGAGCTAGTTGCTAAGAGGTGGGATCCCGGCCTCGTCAAGGATGCGGGGGATGAGATGTTCGGTCTTGACGGCCATCAGGTGCACGCCGTTGCAGATCTGGCGGGCCTGGCGCACCTGTTCGGCGGCAATGCGAATCCCTTCTTCCAGGGGGTTGGGAGCCTTGGCCAGCCGCTGGATGATGGCCTCCGGGATCTGCACCCCTGGCAAGTTGCGGTTGATGAACAGGGCGTTTTTGGCTGACTTGAGCAGAAAGATACCGGCCAGGATGGGCTTGCCGGCAGGGCGCCCCAGCTTGTCCATGAAGCGCTCCAGTTGGTCGAAGTCGGTCACTATCTGGCTCTGGAAAAACTGGGCCCCGTGCTCCAGCTTGCGGTAGAAGCGCCGCTCCAGGCCCGAAAAGCTAGGGGATTGTGGCTCTACCGCTGCCCCCGGAAACAGGCAGGTGCCGCCGTCAGGAAGGGGTTTGCCGTTGCAGTCAAGGCCGCTGTTGAGGCGCTGGATAAGCTGCAGCAAGCGCACCGACTCCAAGTCAAAGACGGCTCGAGCATCGGGGCAATCCCCGACGTGGATGGGATCCCCCGTCAGGGCTAGAACATTGCGCAGGCCAAGAGCCGAAGCTCCTAGCAGATCCCCCTGGAGAGCCACGCGGTTGCGATCCCGGCAGGCCAGTTGCAGGATGGGCTCAATGCCCGCTTGATGCAGCAGCAGCGAGGCGGCCAAGGGGCTCATGCGGGCAACAGCCCGGTTGGAGTCAGTTATGTTGATGGCGTGCACCCGCTGCTTGAGCTGCTGGGCCAAAGCCAGCATAGCAGTGGTGTCGGATCCCTTGGGTGGGGTGATCTCGGCGGTGAGCAGAAACTCTCCCCGCTGAATGGCTTGAGCAAAGCGCGATGGCGGTGAGCAAGTCAAGGCCACAGTTTTAAGAAGAGAAAGCAGTGCGCTGGCCTATTATCGATCGTTTGAGAGAGTTTTTCTAGCTAAGGCATTGCTTTTTCTTTAGAGCAGGGGGAAAGCTGGGGGCTATAAGGACTCCTCCCGCTAGCGCGAACGTAGCCCTGCAGTTGGCAAGCCACTCACGAGCCTCTAGCGGGCTGGTTTACAGAAGCCCCCAAAAGCGCAGTCTCATTTCTTCCAGCCACAATGCCCGCACCCTAACCTCTTCCTGCGCTGCTGGATAGGCAGATCCTTGGAGCAGGCTTGACTAGTGTATCTGGGATTCACCAGCACTACGCCAACCTCTTCTTGGGATGGCTCAGGCGTGATTCGAACACGCGACCCAGGGCTTATGAGTCCCCTGCTCTACCGCTGAGCTACTGAGCCAGGGAGGTGCTTAGCCTAGAATAGCATCTCTGCATTGAAACTGCTCCCTAAAAATTGCTCTCCCCGGCTATCTGTGTCAACTCCTTCTCCCCAGGGATCCCTACGGCGATTTTGGCTAGCCCTGCTGCTACAGGTGGGCCTGGTTGCACTGGTACCAGCCCGGAAAGCGCTTACCCTTGCCACCGGCACCCCCATCTACTTGCAGATTGCTCCTGTGGATCCCTATGACCTCTTGCGGGGCCGCTACGTAGCTTTGAGCTACACCGTTGCCCAGTTTTCCACTTTGGAGAAGCTACCTGGCTGGTCACCTGAGCTGAGTAGGCCAGGGATCCTCTATCTGCGCTTGGCCCCTCCCAATGGGGATCCCGCTCAACCCTGGCAGGCCATCGGCCTCAGCCGCGACCGACCCAAGGATCTGCAGCCTGCGGAGGTCGCCCTGCAAGGTTGGTTCGATGGGTGGCAGCTCAGGTTTGGGATCGAAGAGTTTTTCATTTCGGAAGCGCTGGGAGATGTTCTGGAACTAGAGATCCGCCGCAACCCAGAAACACTGCGAGCAGAGGTGAAGGTGGATCCCTGGGGCCAAGCAGCGCTGGTGGGCCTTTGGGTAGGAGAACAGCGGTACTAAGAGAAGAGTAAAGCTGGTCTTGCTCTGCCGCCCTTCTAGCCCTCTTTCTTTTTCCGAGAGCGAGTTGCGCTTGTTTTCTTGGCCCTGGCAGATGCTGTGGATTTTTTAGACGACTTCTTCTGGCTAGGAGGTGGCGCTGTAGGAGTTAGAAAAAATACTTCTTTCAGGGCCTCCAACTTTTTGCCTCGTGTAATTTTGCACCCCAGCTTGGTTATGGGGGTTAAGTCCTGCCACCAGCTCCTATCTGCCTCCGCAATTCGCGCGGCTGCAATGGTTATATCAACTCCCTTAAGGGGGGTGCCAGGCTGCTCGGCCAGGTATCTCAACGCGGCCAAGATAGTTTCTCTCGGGGCCTCTGTCAGATTCACCTTTGGGACAATTTCTCTGGTGAGGATTTGGGCCTGCTTAACCTGCTCTGGATCAGGATCGACAACAATGCACCAGAGCCTCTCCAGCCCTGCCTCTCGAGCAACTGCATAGACAAAATGGTTACCAATGGCCTTGTACTGATAGTTGCCAGCCTCGGCCACCAGCAGAGGAACCCAGTTGTGTCCTCCTGTCGCCCTTAGCTGATCTGCGGCTGCTGTAACAAGGAAGGAGGGAGCAGAAAACCCGTCGGCAGGTGTAATGCTATCCAGAGGTAAGTTAACTAGCCTACCGAGATCTGAAAACTCACTCATCGGTAAAGTACTCATCGGCAAGACTCTGATAGCATTTTAAAACTCTCCTATCCTTAAAAACGGCAGGGGATCCTTCAAAGGCTGCAGTTTTTATCACTGCATATTCAGGTATTCTGAAAATGTATTTGTCCTCATTATCTTTCTTAAGTTTTGGCCAGAAATATGGACGTAGGTTCATGCTTCTCTCTTGTCTGACAATTTCGTCTATCTCATCATTTGCTCGTTTAATAGCGTTTTCGCTTCCTGAGGAGGGGACGCCATTGAAAAAGATAGGCAAAGTCCTGGGGCCGCCATCCTGTCGTGACTTAGCAGTTTCTGGAACAAAGCTGGTGATTACTCTAGCAGCATTATTCAGGGAACACAGATCGCCGGGGTGAGTAGGTATCAAAATAACGTCGGCAGCAAAAACACCACTTTGGCTGAAGTAAAGCCATTGAGTTGGGCAGTCGATTAGGATGTAATCATACTCATTGCGAAGAGGGGCAATGAGATCGCGAAGGCGCCGAGTTCCCTTTGGGATATATGCTACTGCCCGGCTATCAGTCAACGTCTCTAGTTCAGGGTCTCTTGGGATAATGTCGAAGAT
>NZ_JANSJL010000035.1:0-50695 GCF_047502745.1 Synechococcus sp. F70.1 | reverse complement strand
GAGTCTATATGTTTGGACAATGGCATGGACGTCTATTTTGGGATCCTTTAAACATTGCGTCAGTGTAATTTTTCCAGGAGCGGCTCTCAAATTTCTTGTCAGATCACCCTGAGAATCAAAGTCAACAACTAAGACCTTTTTTCCCTTGGTTGCTAGTGCTGCCGCAAGGTTAATGACCGTCGTTGTTTTGCCTACGCCCCCTTTATTGTTATACACGCATACAGTCAGAGCGCGCTCATAGTTTTCTATCTTGTCTCGCAAGTTACGCACTATGCTCTCAATGTTATCTGAGCTAATATCAAGGTTTGCTGTAGCAGGGTGAACGACTTTTCCATGCTTCCTCCAAAGCTGGATGTTATTTGCATTGGTGATAATTCCCCATTTTGCAGATTTGCAGTTCTTGGCAAGCAAGTAACTTTCTATCTGACAAACTGCATCTCTATAGCAAGATCCTTCTCTGAGATTAACTGCTCTAGATTTTGCCTCCAAAAGCAAGTAGGGATTCTTCGGGGATCTAAAGAAAGTATCTTCAGGATCTCCGTTCTTTCTTGCTGCGAGATCGACCTGGCCGCAACCTGTCTCGAATTCTTCTCTAATTTCCGAGTCGTCAAAGCCAAGCGCCTTCAGGAGAGGAACAGCAAAGCGTTGGACAACAACTCGCTCTACCCTCTCGGTGGGAGATATACTCTCAAGCTTCTCTCGGAGATAGCTAGCCTCAGTCATAGGAAAAAATAAGGTGGACAATGCTGACCAAGCTAAAAGCTTGCCCTTAGCCTAGCAATTGCTTTGCCCTCTCTGCCAGAGCCTGAGCTGTCAGGCCGTTGTAGTCCATGAGTTCCGTAGGGGTGGCGGTGGTTTCGCCACGTTTCCAGGCAAAGATGTCGCGCGGGCCAGTGTAGCGCAGCAACAGGGGCTCCAACATCAGGCTGGATCCGCCGGTTACGCCAATGAGGGCCTCGCCAGCAAACCAGGCGGCAAACTCCTGGTCAGACATGAACTCCCCATCAGCCTGGGCACAGGTGGACCAGGCCACGTCGACGGGGCGATAGAGGCGGCGGGGGTTGACCACAGAGACAATTTTGCTGCCGATCCCCTGGGCCTTGAGCTGTTCAGCGGCGGCAAAGACGGGCAGGAGGATCATATCTCCCACCACAGCAAAGACCACGGTGCGGGAGCCAGGCAGTTCCTGCAGCACAGTGCAACCCTGCTCCACTGCCTGGCGGGCTTGTTCTAGGGTGGTGCGGATGGGCAGGGGGGTTTTGCTGGCAAAGATCGGGATCCCTTTGTTGAAGGTCGATAAGGCCCACTCGTAGGCAGCTTGGGCGCAGTTGGCGTCGGGGGGAAAGAGGGGGAAAATGTTGCCGTTGCGCATCATGGCCGCTAGGTAGGCCTCAATTTCCGGCCGCTGGTGGGTCCAGCCGTTGCGTCCCTGCTCCAACGCTCCAGCCGTGAAGAGAGCAATAGCGGAAGGAGTGGGGCGGCGCAGCTCCGCCATCGCCTGGGTTACCGTCTGCCAGATGGGCAAGCCGTTGACGGCAAAGGCTTCGTAGGAGCACCAGAGGGAGCGCCCGCCAAAGAGTGCCAGGCCCCCTGTCAAGCCAGCGCAGGCATCTTCGCTCAGGGGTTCGTAGACCCGCCCTTGGGGCTGTTGGTTGTAGAGAGGATCCACTGTGGGGTGGATGACTTTCAGGCCCTGGTTGACATTGGCAAGACCAGAGGCCTCGTTGCCATCGGCATTGGCTACCAGAAAGTCAGGGTCTTTCTGCCCCACCTGCACCACCAAGGCGCCGATGGCAGTGGTGGAGACTTGCTTATCGCCGAGGGGGAACTCGGTTAAGTTCAGGGATCCCAAAGGCGGCAAGGGCCGGACGGACTCCGTGACAACTACCTTGGCGGCTGGCCCACCGGCTGCCCGCTCGCAGTTTTGGCGCACCAAAGCCCAAGCGGCTGGGTGGAGGGCCCGTGCCTGCAGAGCGGCCACGATGTCGGGGTGATCCAAGGTGTGGTGGGCATAGAGGTTGTGGGATTTGGATCCCTTGGCGTGTACGCCCGCTCCTTTGAGTTGTTTGAGGATGAAAACCGTCAGATGTCCGCTCAGCGCTGACTGGATGGCCCGCTCCATCTCGGTCAGTACCCTCTGGGCAAAGGCCAGACGGGCTTCCAGAGAAAATTGGGTGCTATCCACATAGGGACCGGGCTGCTGGGCATCGTCGAAGTCTTTGGCGTCGACTAGCACCACTTCCTCAAAGCCATTGCCCCGCCAGTACTCGACCATCTGAGCGTTGGTGAAGGTCGAGATCATGCTGTGGTGCTCTTGGCTATAGCCGTTCCAGACCAGCACCGGCAGGAAGTTGGTGCGCTGCGGGAAGGCGGTGTGAAAGTGGAGCATAGAGCTCATCACGTAGGGCTCCCCCAAGCCCCCATCGCCGATGGTGACGGGGAAGAGCCGATCCGGGTAGAGCAAGGCGGCGGCCATGGCAAAATGCTGCCCCTGCCCAAGGGGCCCTGCTGGCGCTAGCAGGCCAGGGACGTAGCCAGAGAGGTGACCCAGCAGCCCTTCCCGTTCCCGGAAGCGAGCCTGGAGGTCGGAGACGGTGTGGATGCCCATCTCCGCCAGCGATCCATCCAAGAACATGGCGGCATAGAAGCCGGGCGCGTGGTGGCCCACCTCGGTAGGGATGTTCTTTTGGCCCAGGTACACCAAAGCGGCATAGGCTTCCGCTTGGCTGGCAAATCCGCCCGGGTGGCCCGAGGCTTTGCTGGCGGTCATCTGCAGGGTGAGGTAGCGCAGCGCATCGGCATAGAGCAAGGTCTGGTAGGCGGCCATACGGCTGCCGGGATCCCGCAGCTTGCCTGTGGCAGCATCCACTGCAGGTTCCTGGCCCAGGCGGTCGAATTCCGGCCAGGGATCGCCAAAGTAGCGGATCCCTTGGCAGAAGGCGGGAATTGGGGCAGTTGTCATCGGCCAAGCCTCACTCTTGTCAGGTCAATCCTCACTTTAAACCGGATGAGGCTTTTCGGAGGTTTTAAGCCGAACTCTTCTAGCCGCCACTCTCCCTTGCGCCTCTGGCTTGGGCAGGCAAAAGGTTGCGCGGTCTATCTTCCTCATCGACGACAGAGACTGGGGCAGAGATGGGCTGCTCTTGCTGTTGCCTACAACATCTAGTGTCTCAAACTCCTTGGCTGCTTACTTTTCCACAATATGTAGATCAAAGACGGCAGATGCTCAACCAGTTTGCTTGACCTTTATCGTGGAGACATCTTGAAAGCGAAGACCCATGTCCCTTTTGGAAAAGCTGTGATACATTCAAGGGAGGCCAGAGCGGGATCTTTAAGGAGCCTGCAGCCCTTGGCAAAGAAAGGGAGAGGTCATCCTGTGGTAGCTTGAGTTTCGCAAAGTCTCTGGATTTTCTTTGCCCTAATTGAGGATTCAACACAACTTCCCGACCCACCTACTTTGTGCCTCAAGACTAGCTGCCCTATGACCGAGAGTCGTCCTTGTGCCCCCTGCATTGTCGACAGCGGAATTTTGGTTAACAAGCGGGATATTTACCGTCTTTTGGCGGATTTGGGGCGGGTTCGCTACTTCGATATCGTCGAAGGTCAGGTGCAAAGGCAGGGGGAGGGCTATGTGATGGAGGTATTTCAGGATGCAACGGCGGCCACCTTGGTGGCCAATCGCAGCCTCTACCTAAACCTAAACAGCTTCGACTACGCCTGCTTGCGGGATCCCTCCCCCGCTGAGGTGGCAGAGGTGGGCACGGAACGGCCTAGCGTGGTGATCGATCTGGTGCAGGAGCACCGCGTCTTGCGTTTGGTTCCCCTGTCGGATCCGCTGTCGGATCCCGCGCAACTGTGGGCAGATACTCGCGCGCTGCGGGCGGCAATGGCGGACGCCTTGGCAGCAAGCTGGAGCCTAGAAGAGGAGGACGGATCTTTCGAGCCCGATTGAAGGGGGGGATCCTCGCGCAGCGTTTCGGCAGGCTGGAGAGAAAAGGGCACCGGAGCCTGCTGGGCTTCAGTCAGGAAGCTGGGGAAGCGGCCCTCAGGAGTTCCGGCGACTGGCGCACCGTCTCGAAGAAGTAGTGGACATTGGCCTCAGGGGTGGCAGGGTGAACCCCATGCCCCAGGTTCATGATGTGCCCCCGCGAGCCCGCCTTCTGAATCACCTCCAGGGTGCGCTGGCGGATCAACTCCCGCGATCCCAGCAAGACCATTGGATCGAGGTTGCCCTGGACAGCCAGGGATCCCAGACGGGCCCTGGCTTCTGCCATGTCACTCATCCAGTCAAGGCTGAACACGTCGATACCAGCTTTACCCACCCGCTCTAGCAAGCCGGCGCTGCCGTTGATGTAGAGGATCAGCGGCACTTGGGGATACCGAGCCTTGACCTGATCCACAATCTGCTTTTGGTAGGGCAAAGCCCAGGTCTCGTAGTCGCTGGGGCTGAGCTGGCCAGCCCACGTATCAAACAACTGCACCGCTTGGGCACCGCTCTCAATTTGGTAGATCACGTAGCGGGCAATGCTATCGGCCAGCTTGCCCAGCAGCTGGTGCAAGAGCTGCGGCTGGGTGAAAGCCAAACTCTTGATGTAGGCATAGTCTTTGGAGCTGCGCCCCTCGACAGCGTAACAGGCCAAAGTCCAAGGTGAGCCAACAAAGCCCAGCAGGGTCGCCTTCCCTTCCACCTCACGGCGCAAGGTCGTGAGAATGGTTTTGATGAAGGGCAAGCTTTCTTCTGGCTCCAACAGTCGGATTTGCTCAATCTGGGCTTGGGAGCGAATTGGCGGGTCGATAATCGGCCCCTGGTTCTCCACCAGCTCAAAGGTAATGCCCATGCCCTCGAGAGGAGTGAGGATGTCGCTGAACAGGATCACGGCGTCGGGGGCAAAGGCGCGAAAGGGTTGCAAGGAGATCTCGATGGCTAGCTCCGGGATCTCGCAGCGCTGCTTGAAGGTGTACTTGCTCTGCAACTCGCGGTAGGCCGCCATGTAGCGGCCCGCCTGGCGCATCATCCAAACTGGGGGGCGATCCACCACTTCCCCGCGGGCTGCCCGTAGCAGGCGGTTGCCATCGCCATCGGGAGGAGGAGAAGCGCTGAGGTAGGCAGGTGAGTGGGACATGAAAAACTCAGCCAGTGAAGACCCTTAGTGCATCCTGACATCGAGATGACAAACGGCGCAAGCTTGCACTCCAAAGATCCCAGTACTTGCAATCCTCGCCATAAGCCAAAGCAAGCCTTGGCAGGAGGGATCCGGAGCTCGGGCGAACATGCGATAATGTCAGCCTGTGGGCCTTGTTGTAGAGCTGCCCGCCAGGGATCCTCTGGGGCTGAGTTGAGAGGAAAACCAGCTTGGTTGCCCAAACTTTCGACCTAGAAACCTACCTAAGCCAGCGGCAGCAACAGGTGGAGGAAGCCCTCTCTGCCGCGGTTAGGCCTGCTTATCCAGAACGCCTCTATGAGGCAATGCGCTATAGCCTCCTGGCAGGGGGGAAGCGCCTCAGGCCCATCCTCTGTCTAGCAGCCTGTGAGTTGGCCGGCGGCTCGGTGGAGCAGGCCATGCCTACGGCCTGTGCGCTGGAGATGATCCACACCATGTCGTTGATCCACGACGATCTGCCGGCCATGGACAACGACGATTTTCGCCGCGGCAAGCCCACCAATCATAAGGTGTTTGGTGAGGATATCGCCATTTTGGCAGGCGATGCCCTGCTGGCCTACGCTTTTGAGCATATCGCCAGCCAAACGCGGGGGGTGCCGCCGCAGCGGATCCTGGAGGTGATTGCCCGCATTGGCCATGCGGCTGCGGCAACTGGCTTGGTGGGAGGCCAGGTGGTGGATCTGGAGTCGGAGGGCAAGGCCATTTCCCTGGAAACCCTGGAGTACATCCACCGCCACAAAACCGGCGCCCTGCTAGAGGCCTCAGTGGTCTCAGGAGCGATCCTGGCCGGGGCCGATGAGGAGCTGCTGGGGCGGTTGAGCCACTATGCCCGGGATATTGGCCTAGCCTTCCAGATTGTCGACGATATTTTGGATGTCACTGCCACTAGCGAACAGTTGGGCAAAACAGCAGGCAAAGATCAAGTGGTTGCCAAAGCCACATACCCCAGCCTGCTGGGTCTAGAGGCCTCTCGGCAGAAGGCCGAAGAGCTGATCCAATCGGCTAAGCAGGCGCTGCGCCCCTATGGATCCCAGGCTGAGCCCCTGTTGGCCCTGGCAGATTTCATCGCCCGCCGCCAGCATTAACCTGCCCCCCTTGGAGGCCTTGCTCCCCTTCCTCTGCCGGAGAGCCCTATGCTGCAACAGTTGATGGCTAACCACGTTCTCTGGGTTGCCCTGCTGGCCAGTGGGTTAGCCCAGGCCATCAAGCTCATCCTGGCCTATGTGCGCTCGGGCAAGCTCAACCTGCGGGTCTTGCTGGAGATGGGGGGGATGCCCAGCTCCCATGCGGCCCTGGTGACTGCTTTGGCCGTGGGCGTGGGGTTAGAGGAAGGTTGGGATAGCCTCCTGTTTGCAGCAACGGTGGTCTTTGCCCTGGTGGTGATGTATGATGCTGCCGGGATCCGCCAGGCTGCTGGCAAGCAGGCGCAGGTGTTGAACCGCCTCCTAGAAGAATGGTTGGAAGAGAAAGGCGCCGATCGCTTCCAGGAGCCCTACCTGCGAGAGCTGCTGGGCCATACGCCCATCCAGGTGCTCGCCGGGGCAGCCCTAGGGGCGGCCTGTATTACCCTCTCGTTTGCTTTGGGCATTAGCTAAAGCTTGAGGCATCCTGGAGCAGCCGCATCAGGGATAACCATGGCCTCCAATTCCCAACCTCGTCCCCTCCAACGCTGCCCGGCCTGTGGTAAGCCCATCCCAGCCTACCGGTACAAGTCTCCCTACTGTGACTACTGCGGTTGGCGAGCTGGGGCAAAGCCGATCCCTCGAGAAGGCGGATCTGGGGGCAAGAGAGTTGGAGCCCGGGGGAGTATTCAGAGCCTCAACCTACCCCCCCTGCTGCGGCCACTGCTGAACTTCAACTTTTACCTCTATCTGGGCTGGGGGATCAGCCCTCTGTTTCCCCTGGTGGTGGATCGGCCGCTGCTGGCCGAGTCCAACTATCTGCTGCTGATCCCGCTTCTATTGAGCTGGGGGCTGCTCTATCTGGCGGTGCGGGATCGGCCGCTACCCCAGGATCTGCGGCTGCCGCGTCTATTGCTGGATGTGGCGTTTATCCTGCTGCCTTTCTTTCAAAGAATTAACGTCTCCAAAGCCCCTAACCGACCCTACTGGAATGCCCTACTCATCTGGGTCATCGGGATCCTACTGCTTGCTGCGGTGTGGCTGTGGAGCTTTAGCCTGCTTCTGACGGCATTGACACTGCTGTTGACCAGCTTCTGCACGCTGCTGTTCTAGCTACGTCCCGTGGGCATAGCGCTTCATCATCGATTAGCTCACAAGCCCAGAATACAAGAAGTACTTGGCATAACCACACGTATTTTAGCCAAAGTCCAGCGCCGTTCGCGCTAACTTTGCCCCGGGAAACTACTAGTGGTACTTTCACAAGGTCTCGCCAAGGCTTTCCTAGGAAGGCTTGTCCAGTTTGCCCTTCCCCTTGCAAAGAGGGGGCAATTAGGATGAAGGGGGATCCCGTTGGGAGGAATCTCAGTCAAATGGCAGGTGAGGTTGCTGCGCCATGAAACCGACTTGGCAAACGGATGGAGAGACTTGGTTGCTTCTGCCTCCCCAACCCCGCGCCGTAATCCACTTTCTAGGCGGAGCGTTTGTGGGATCTGCGCCGCAGTTTTTCTACAGCCGTCTGTTGGAAGAATTGGCCCGCATGGGCATGGCCGTTGTAGCCACTGCCTACGCCACCGACCTCGATCACGCCCAAATAGCTTTCAAGGCAGCACGATCTCTCCATAGAAGCCTGCAGAGCAAAGGCTTGATGGACTTACCCCTCTTTGGCTTGGGCCACAGCCTTGGCGGTAAGCTGCAGATCCTCTCCTGCCTAGCCCTCCCTTCTTTGGGATCCCAGCGGCGCGGCAATATTTTTTTGGCCTACAGCAATGCCGGGTTGGAGCGGGCGCTGCCGCTGTTGCAGGTGTTGGTGCAAGCGTGGCCTCAACAGCAACTCAGCGATCTGTGGCGGATGTGGATGGGATCCTCGTCACCGCCGGTAAACCTGTGGTTGGAGTTTGAGCCCTCTCCGGCAGAGACCAATCGCCTCATTGAGGAGCGGTATCCGGTGAGAAACAACCTGCTTGTAGAGTTTCAGCAGGATGATATTGACGATATTCCACTGCTCTATCAGCAACTTTCTCGCAAGTACGGGGAGCACACCGAATGGCAGCGTCTAGAGGGGGATCACCTAACTCCTCTGGGCTTTAGCTATCCTTTCCTGGTTGGGCAAGAGTTTAGCCCTGTCGACGCTCTTGCACAGCTTCTCTACCAAAACTTGCTTGCCCCCAACTACCTCCTGATCCAGCGCATCAAAGCCTGGTTGTCAGCCCAACTGGCCTAGTCGAGCCAGCTGAGATCCGAGAGGAGATCTTGGGCATAGGAGGAAGAAGAGTGGGCTTGCAGGTAAAACAACAGGCGTAGGATGTCGCTCATCAGGAAGTAACAGGTCAAGAGGCCACCAGCAGCCGTAGCCACTAAGGTTCCCGCCAGCATGCGCGAGAACTCCTGCCGCTGGAAAGCCTGCTCCATCAGGCGCAGCGCCCAAAGTCCCAGCAAGACAACAATAGCAAGGATGATCGACATATCGTAATCTATGCTGTAACTTAGTGTAACATCGCTGCTGCTTACCTACCATGGGCAGGAGGCCAAGGGGTCCCAAGCCTCAGGAAGAAGCTAACCCTGCCTCAGCGGCCAGAGGGAAGGGAGCCAGCTTCCCGCTAATTAGCCAGTTGTCTCCCAAGGTCTGCAGTTGCGGCTCCAGCAGTTGCCAGCTCTGGTTGACCTCAGGGATCCCTTCCCCTTCTACGGGAGTTGGTGCGTTGGCCCCTCCCAGGATCTTGGGAGCGATGAAGGCGGCCACCTTCTGAATGGCCCCATCCTTGAGGGCTGCCCAGGCCAGGGTGCCGCCGCATTCCCAGAGGGCGCTCAGACAGCCTCGTTCAAAGAGAACCTGCGCTGCTCGAGCCGGGGTTACTCGATCCAGGTGCAGCAGCTCCACCCCTTGCCTGGCCAGGGCTCCCCAGAGGGGATGGGCCTCAGTGGCTTCGGTAATCACCAAAGTTGGCGCCTCCTCCACTTGCCACAGGTGGGCCACTGGGGGGAGGTTAAGGGAGCGGCTGAGAACCACCCGCAGAGGCTGGGATCCCTGAAAATCCGGTAGGCGGCAGGTGAGGCGGGGGTTGTCGTGCCAAACGGTTTGGGAGCCAACGATCACGGCGTCGTGCCAGGCCCGCTGGCGGTAAACCCACTCTCGTGCCAAGGGGTTGCTGATCCACTGGCTGTGGCCAGTGGTGGCCGCGCTCTTGCCGTCTAGGGTCATGGCGTATTTGAGCAGGCCAAAACACTGCTTTCGCACAATGGCAAAGGCAAAGCCCTCGTTGAGCTCTTGGCAGTCCTGCTCCAGCACCCCCACTGTCACCTCGACTCCTGCCTCTTGCAGGCGACGGATCCCTTTGCCGGCTACCAGCGGATTGGGATCCTGCATCCCCACCACCACCCGCCGGATCCCAGCCGCCAGAATGGCCTCAGTACAAGGGGGGGTGCGCCCATAGTGGTTGCAGGGCTCGAGGTTAACGTAGAGGGTGGCGCCCTTGGCCAGGGATCCCGCCTGCTGCAGAGCCAAGACCTCGGCGTGGGGCTGGCCGGCTCCCAGATGAACACCTTCCCCCACCACCTGATCCCCCCGGACAATAACGCAGGCTACCCGCGGGTTAGGGGAGGGGCGCTGTGGTGTCGAGCGGGCCAAGGAGAGGCAGCGTTCCATCCACTGCCGGTCGGCGTCCAGGTTCATGGGAGGCGCTTTCGGGGAGCACTTTAGCAGGCGGTGTTTTGGATCCTAGCTGCTTCTTGGCAGGGAGCCGGCTGCGGCACGGCTTTGGTAAGCTGGTTACGGCTTTGGCGGCAGGGATCCCATGGACAGCCTTCAACTTTGGCAGCGCTACTGCGATTGGCTCTACTACCATCCCGAGCTGGAAATTTTTGTGGATATCAGCCGCATCCGTTTTACCCCTGCCCAAGTGGAGGCGCTGCGGCCTCTCTTTGCCCGGGCTTTTGCTGAAATGCAGGCCTTAGAAGCCGGGGCCATTGCCAACCCGGACGAAGGTCGCCAGGTGGGCCACTATTGGCTGCGGGCGCCGGAGCTGGCTCCCACTGCCGAAATCCGGCAGGCAATTCAAGACTGCGTTGAACAGGTGGAGAGCTTTGCCAAAAAGATCCACGGCGGCGTGATCCCGGCAAGTGGAGGAGGGCGTTTCACCGAGCTGCTCTGGATTGGCATTGGCGGCTCGGCCCTGGGGCCGCAATTTGTGGCGGAGGCCTTGGCTCCGCTGCAGCCGCCCTTGAACATCCACTTCATCGACAATACGGATCCCGACGGGTTTGATCGGGTGCTGGGACGGCTAGCAGGCAAACTGGGACAGACCCTGGTGGTTGTCGCCTCCAAATCCGGTAGCACGCCCGAGTCGCGCAACGGCTTGGTGGAGGTGGCGCTGGCTTACCAGAAGGCCGGGATCCCCTTTGCCAGCCAGGCAGTAGCCGTTACCGGTCCCGGCAGCCAATTGGAGCAGCAGGCGCAGCGGGAAGGGTGGCTGGCGGTCTTCCCCATCTTCGACTGGGTGGGGGGACGCACGTCAGAAACTTCGGCAGTAGGCCTGTTGCCGGCAGCGTTGCAGGGGATCGACATCCGGGCTTTGCTGGCCGGGGCCGCCACCATGGACGAGGCCACCCGCGTACCCCAGCTGGAGCGCAACCCCGCTGCCCTCTTGGCCATGGCTTGGTACATCGTCGGCGAGGGGCGGGGGCGCAAGGATATGGTGGTTTTACCCTACAAAGACCGCCTGGCCCTGTTTAGCCGCTACCTGCAGCAGTTGGTGATGGAGTCCCTAGGCAAGTCCCACGACCTGCAGGGCAACCTGGTGGAGCAGGGCCTCACCGTCTACGGCCACAAGGGCACCACCGATCAGCACGCCTACGTGCAGCAGTTGCGGGAGGGCTTGAACAACTTCTTCGTAACCTTCATCGAGGTGCTCCAGGATCGCGAGCCCGGGATCCCTTCCCCCTTCGTAGAGCCACTGGTAACCAGCGGCGACTACCTGGATGGCCTACTGCAGGGCACCCGCCAGGCCCTCTACGAAAACGGGCGCGACTCCATCACGGTGACGCTGCCGCGGGTGGATGCCCGCTCCGTGGGGGCCCTGATTGCCCTCTACGAACGGGCAGTGGGCCTCTACGCCTCCTTGATCCAGGTCAACGCCTATCACCAGCCGGGGGTGGAAGCCGGCAAGAAAGCGGCTAGCGCCGTCCTGCAGCTCCAGCGTCAGGTGCTGGAGGTGATGCAAGAGCAAAAGGGATCCCTGACCCTAACTCAGTTGGCAGAAAAACTGGGCTGCCCGGAGCGCATCGAAACGCTGTACTGGATTGTGCGGCATCTACACGCCAATGGCCGCGGTTTGGTGCTTGTGGGGGATCCTGGCCGACCCTTGGAGCTGAGCATCCAGCCGCGTCTGGCCTGAGGGTTTACCTGAAGATCTGTACCTTACCTTAAACCCCTCCTGCGCAGCCGGCCTGTCTGCCTAGAATCAAGCAAGAGCCCACTGCAGGAGGAGACGATGGACCAACCTGCTGCCGTCCTGCCTTTGCAAGCCCCAAAAGACGTCTCTCTGGAGGAAATCGAGCAGGAGCTAAACAAAATCTGGTCCTCCAAGGAAGAGAGCGTTGCCGCCCGGGCTGCCACCTTTACCCTGGTGGTGTATGAGTCGCTAGACGATGCCCTGCTGCTGCCTTCCCCCACCGTCGAGGCCATTGCTAGCCAAAACCCCTGCCGCGTCATTGACCTGCGGGCCAAACGGGAGGGAGCCACAGACGACACCCTCGAGGCCCAGGTAGCTGCCTACTGTCCGGTGACGCGCGAACAGCGCAGCTCGCTGGTGTGTTGCGAATACATCACCCTGAAGGCACCGGAATCGGCTCTTGTGCGGGCTTGCAGCACCGTCGCCTCGCTGTTGATCCCCAACTTGCCCACCTTCCTGTGGTGGCAAGGCAACCTGGACTTGAACAGCTTGCTGTTTCAGAAGTTGGTGGCTCTAAGCAGCCGCGTCATCGTCGACTCCCGGGGCTTTGTCAATCCCGAGGAAGACTTGCAGGAGATGAATCTTCTCGTCAGCGAGGGACACCACTGCGGGGATCTCAACTGGCGCCGGCTGCTGCCCTGGCAGGAACTCACTGCCCAAGCCTTCGACCCGCCAGAGCGGCGGGAGTCTTTGTACTGGATAGATCAGGTAACCATTGACTACAAAGCCGGCAACCCCTGCCAGGCCCTCCTTTTCCTGAGCTGGCTGGCCAGCCGTCTGGGGTGGACGCCCACCGAGCGAGCGCAGAGCCGGGAACAGGACTATGAGATTGACCTCATCCGCTTCCAAACTCAAGCTGGAGGTGAGGTGAAGGCAGAGTTGGCCGCCGTACCCCTGGTCTCGGAGACTAGCCAGCCGGGGGACCTCATTGGGCTGCGCCTCACCTCGAGCAACCAGGAAGCCAACGCCTGCACCGTGCTTTGTTCGGAAACCACCGGCTGCATGCGCATGGAAGCCAGGGGAGGTGCCCAGAGATGCGTGGTTCGCCAGGTGGCACCCCTGGAGCAGGATTCCTTGGAAACGCTGCTGGCTGCCGAGTTGCAGCGGCCTGGCCCTGACTATCTTTACGAAGAAACCCTAGGCGTGGCGGCCCAGATCCTCAAGTTGAGCAAAAGCGCAGCAACGAGGTAGAGTCTTGAGCCTGCTTGAAGAAAATCGGTCTTGGGGAGACGGACCCGTTTTATGTTCAAGCTCTACCCAACCCACCGCTTGGCCAACGAAAGCCTTGGCTGCTCAGGACGTCCCAAGAGACCTGCTCAAGAAATCCGGGCCGGCTGTTAGCGCAGGCCTAGGACAGAGGCCAGCACACTGTGGCCCACTAGTGCTTCCACTGCGATGCTAATGGCAAACCCCAGCATGGCCAGCCGCCCGTTCCAGCGCTCAGCTTGCTCCGTCCAGCCAATTTCCCATGCCGGTGGAGCTTCGCCCTCTTGCCCATACTGCGGCACATAGGGTGGACGAACAGCACCCTCCCAGCCTGCAGGGCGCTTGGAGTTAAAGAACGCTATCGAACCCAGGGCAACGGCAGCCACTAGGCCTGTTACCATCACAGCGATGTAGGGGAGGAAGGGGTTGTCAAGCATTGCTGTCTAGTGTCGAAGTGCTAAGCCAACAAGCTGGCTGGAGAAGAACTGGGATCCTAGCAGCCCGCCGCCGCTTTCTCCAGCTTGCCTTGCCAGAGCTACCGCAGTCCCAGCCACTGGGCGAGGGTGCTGGCGAAAACACTGTGGCCCACTAGCGCCTCGGTGGCGATGCTGATGACAAAACCCACCATAGCCAGGCGGCCATTCCAGCGCTCCGCCTGCTCCGTCCAGCCCGGGATCCAGTCGTTGGTGGTGTCGTAGTACTTAGCTACGGAAGCAGAATCCAGGCGAGAAGGGATCCGGGGAGAGGGTTGCATGGTTAATACCTCATAACCTTTCTCAAAGAAAATTAACATCAAATTACAGTTTGTGACAACTCTCTTCTGCCGGCAAGGGAGAGTTTTCGGGGTGGATCCTAGAGCGATGCCATACTGAGGGAGGTAGGCTTCTGCGCAGACTATGGCGGTATCCTCTCTTTCTTCCCCCAAGCTGGACCAGGCTTTTGACGCTGCTGCCGACCTAGCTGCCCAGGTGCGGCCGGATTTTCCAATCCTGCAGCGCCAAATCAACGGCCAGCCGCTCATCTACTTCGACAATGCGGCCACTTCCCAGAAGCCGCTGGCGGTTTTGCAGGCCATGGACCTCTACTATCGGCACAGCAACGCCAACGTGCACCGGGGGGTGCATACCCTGGGCAATGAAGCCACTGAGGCCTATGAGGGGGCGCGGGAGAAGATTGCCCGCTTTGTCAATGCGCCCTCCCCGCAGGAGATCATCTACACCCGCAACGCCAGCGAGGCCATTAACTTGGTGGCCTACAGCTGGGGCATGAGCACCCTAGAGCGGGGAGATGAGATCATCCTGTCGGTGATGGAGCACCACAGCAATTTGATCCCGTGGCAATTCGTGGCTCAGAAGACGGGGGCCTGCCTTAGGTTTATCCAGATCACGCCCGAAGGCGAGCTGGATCTGGAGCACTACCGCTCTCTACTGGGCAATCGCACCCGCCTAGTGGCGGTAGCTCACGTCTCCAACATGCTGGGATCCATCAACCCGGTTCGGGAGGTGATTGAGTTAGCCCATCGCTACGGGGCTAGGGTGTTGCTGGATGCCTGCCAGAGTGTGCCCCACATGCCCGTGGACGTGCAGGCCCTGGATTGCGATTGGCTGGCCTTTTCTGGGCACAAGATGTGCGGCCCCACTGGGATTGGGGTGCTCTACGGCAAGCGGGAGCTGCTGCGGGCCATGCCGCCCTTTTTGGGTGGGGGCGAGATGATTGCTGAGGTGTACTGGGATCACGCCACCTACGCCGATATCCCCCACAAGTTTGAGGCGGGCACGCCGGCCATCGCCCAAGCGGTGGGTTTGGGGGCAGCCGTAGACTACTTGAGCCAGATTGGGCTAGAGCGCGTGCATGCCCATGAGCAAAAGTTAACCGCTCGCCTCCTGGAGGGGCTCCAGCGCATTCCAGGCCTGAAGATCTATGGCCCCAAGGATCCGGCGCGCCGGGCAGGACTGGTCAGCTTTTCAGCGGAGGGCATCCACCCCCACGACCTGTCTACGCTGCTGGATGAGCAGGGGATCGCCATCCGAGCTGGCCACCACTGCACCCAGCCGCTGCACCGCCACTTGCAGGTGCAGTCAACAGCGCGGGCCAGCGTTTACCTCTACAACACCCTGGCCGAGGTGGATCGCTTCCTCGAGGTGCTGGCAGAGGCAGTGGCGTTTTTCAGGGAGGCCTTGGGCTAGATGCTCTACCGCCGCTTTGGACGCACCCAGCAGCTTATGTCGGCTTTTTCCCTGGGCAGCATGCGGCTGGTCAACGTGCCGCCGGAGCAGGCGCAGGCCACGGTGGCAGCGGCGCTGGAGGCAGGGATCAACCACCTGGAAACGGCGCAGGCCTACGGCCATGCAGAGGTGCTCTTGGGGGAGATCCTGCAGAAGCTGGCAGTGCCGCGGCAGCGCCTGATCCTGACCACCAAGCTTACGCCCGGCGAGAGGCTGCGGGAACGACTAGAGGGATCCCTGCGGCGGCTGCAGGTGGAGTATCTGGATCAGTTTGCCTTCCATGGCATCAACCTGCCCGAACACCTGGAGTGGGTACTGCGGGAAGGGTTGCCGCTGCTCAGGCAGGCGCAGCAGGAGGGGCTGGTGCGCTACATCGGCTTTTCCACCCATGGATCCCTGAAGCTAATCCTAGAGGCCATCCAGACCGGCCAGTTTGACTTTGTTAATTTGCACTACCACTTTTTCCAGCAGCGCAATGCACCGGCCCTAGAGGCGGCGGCCCAGCAGGATATGGGGGTGTTCATCATCTCCCCCGCCGACAAGGGGGGAATGCTCTACCGCCCACCCCAGCGCCTGCAGGAGAGCTGTGCGCCCTTTAGCCCCTTGGAGTTTGCCTACCGCTTTTTGCTGGCGGATCCCCGCATCCACACCCTCAGCCTAGGCATCACCCATCCTGACGAGTTACAAACAGCCCTGGTGGCCCTGCAGGATCCGGAGCGCTGGTGGACGGAGGGCCTAGTGGTGCAGGAGCGGCTGCGGCAGGTAGAGCAAGAACGCCTGGGGTCCAGCCGCTGTGCCCAGTGCTATGCCTGCCTACCCTGTCCAGAAGGGATCCACATCCCAGAGGTGCTGCGGCTGCGCAACTTGGCCATTGCCCACGAGATGACGGAGTTTGCCCAGTATCGCTACAACATGTTTGGCCAGGCGGGGCACTGGTTCCCGGGAGTACCTGCTGACCGCTGCACCGAGTGCGGCGACTGTCTGCCTCGCTGTCCCGAGCACCTGCCGATCCCAGACTTGTTGGCTGAAACCCACCGCCTTTTGCACCGCTCTCCCATTCGGCGGCTGTGGGAGTGAAGAAAATGGGCCACCTGCTGTCTGACCCCGGAAACTTGCCCCAGAGCCTCTCTGCCTCATTCTAAGATGGGGTCTGGTTCTTTCGAGGATCCCGGTGCATGTTGTTGGAGCTTACCCCAGAAGAGTGCGAGTCGGTGATCCCGCTAGTGCCTACGCGGCTCCAGTACGCCGCTTACTGGAGCGATGCCCTCAACAGCGTAGGCCGGATCATTACGGCGATTTTGGTGGGCGTAGCGCTGCTGGTGCTGTCTCGCGCTTTTGGCGAGGGATCCTTCCTGGGGGCAGTCTCCTTTCTGGCAGGGTTTCTCTCGTTGCTCTACCCCTTCCTGTGGGGGCCCCTCTACACCATCTCCCGCCGGCAGATGGCTTTTCGCGAGATCCCTTACGGAGGGCTCTTTTTTGGCCAGGTCTTGAGCACCCGCCGCTACGAGGTGGTGGTGGAAGAGCGGAAAAAGCTGGATGAGGACGGGGAGCTCTACATCGAGGAGGTGCGAGAGCGCCAGTTTGAGATGGAAATTGGCGATGAAACAGGGGTTACTTACCGCGTGCGGGCTAGGGACGATCCCCGCTACCGGCGAATTGTTAAGAAACAATCGGTGTTGGCGTTGGTGAAAGCCTATTCGCGCGATCTGCGGCGCCGGCCGACTTTGAGCGAAGTCTACGTGGTCAAGCTAGGGGAATGGGTGGGGGATGTTTCCTATTTGGATCGGGAGGCGTTTCTGCAGTTGGCCGATGAGCTGTTGGCGCTCGAGCTAGGCCCGGAGGCAAAAGCCTAAGCGATGTCGGAAGCTGGAATCACCCGCGCGGCTTGGATCGTGGCGGCCTTGGTGGCTTCGGCAGCTCTGGGGCCGTGGCTAGCTCTGCCTTTGGCTGGGATGGTGGCCTTGGGGATTGTCGAACAGGTGGCCTTTGGGGGGCGGCTGTCGGGGTTGCTGGGCGCGCTCCTGGATTGGGCTTCTCCAGCCTATCGGCAGCGGGTCATCCGCCACGAGGCGGGACACATTTTGGTGGCTCACCTGCTGGGGATCCCCTTGCGCGGCTACGTGCTCAGCCCTTGGCAAGCCTTTCGACGGGGGATCCCGGGCTACGGCGGAGTGGAGCTGGATCCGGCCCCCATGCACACCTGGGAAGCCCAGGGGGGCATCTCCTGGGCAAATCTGGAGCGCTACGGCCTGTTTTGGATGGCAGGGGCTGCCGCAGAGTCTCTGCACTATGGCCAAGTGGTGGGGGATGAGGAGGATAGGCAACAGTTGGCTAAGCTCCTGTCAGGGATCCGGGCTGCCCCGCCTTTGGCCTCTGCTGCTCAAGTGAGGGTTCAAATGAACCGCTTCTTGCGCCAGAGCCGGGCATTGTTGCAAGCCCACCCTGAAGCCTATGCCGTTGCCGTCCAGCACCTGGAGCGGGGCTCCCCTTTGCAAGACTGCCTAGCTGCTATAGCAGCCAGCTTGGAAGAGCGCCGCCAGCAAGCTCCTCCGCCCTCTTTTGGAACCGCTTGCTGATACACTCGAAATCGGGATTCCCCGTTGGGATCGTTGTGTCGCTTAGGGAGGATCTATCTTGCGTCCCATCCTCATCGCGGGCAACTGGAAAATGCACAAAACCCAAGTGGAGGCCCGCCAGTTTCTCCGCGAGTTTGGCCCAGCCCTGCAAGCGTCGTCTTCAGGGGTGATGCCGCAGCGGCAGATCATCCTGTGCGTGCCCTTTACAGACCTGGCCGTGGTGGCAGAAGAAACGCGGGGATCCGGCATAGCTGTGGGAGCGCAAAACCTGCATTGGGAGGATCAAGGGGCGTTTACGGGAGAGATCTCCGGCCCCATGCTGGTAGAGCTGGGGGTGCGCTACGTTATCGTTGGCCACAGCGAGCGACGGCAGTACTTTGGCGAAACGGATGAAACCGTCAACCGGCGCTTGGCGGCGGCCCAGCGGCATGGGCTCACCCCTATCCTCTGTGTGGGGGAAAGCTTGCAGCAGCGGGAACAGGGGCTAACCGAGTCTTGGATTGTGGGACAGTTGGATCGCGCCTTGACAGGGATCAATCTGCAAAACCTTGTGATTGCCTACGAGCCAATCTGGGCCATTGGCACGGGAAAAACCTGTGCAGCCGCTGAGGCCAACCGCGTCATTGGCCTTATTCGCCAGCATCTGGGCGCTGACCATCTACCCATCCTCTACGGTGGCTCGGTCAAAGCCAGCAATATCGACGAGCTGATGGCCCAGCCGCAGATTGATGGCGTACTGGTGGGGGGTGCTAGCCTCGATCCCCAAGAGTTTGCCCGCATTGTCAACTTCCAGGCCCTGACTCCTGCGGCAGCGGCTCCCTAGGCTCCTCAGCGAGATTGCCCCCATAGCAGAGCCACGGGGAAAGACTTGAGGACGGCCCCCACGGGCAAGCTGTCGCCACCAGGGATCTCTTCCTGGGTTAAGCCATTCACCCAGTCCAGCCGCTTCCAGCGCGGCAGTTGAATTTCCGTATCTTTCCAAACCGATTCCCCCAGGGGATCTTGAGTTTCGTCAATTAAGGAAGTTAAAAAGCGGGGTGCCACCACCAGTATGACTTGTTTATCGTGCTGACGGGCAAAGGCTATAACGTGGTTGGCATAGGAGCCGCTCACCTGTAGAGGAATATAACTGCCTTCCAGAAACAGCTGCGGCTGTTTCTGACGGGCCCTGAGCACCAGGTGGATAAGAAACAGCTTAATGCGGCCATCGTGGCGGTGGAGCAGAAGATCTTGGATAAGTTGCAGGGGATCCTGCTTGATCCGCCGCTGGATTTCTTCGAGGTAAGCTAGGCGACGGGAAAAGTCCACAGGTCGACGATTGTCGGGATCCACCATGCTGAGATCCCACAGCTCCGTGCCCTGATAGATATCCGGGATCCCAGGGCTAGTGAGCTTCAGCAGAGTTTGAGAGAGAGAGTTAAAGATGCCAAAGTGGGCAATTTTGCGCTGAAAGGGCAGGAAAGACTCCAAGAAGGGGCTTGAGGGCTGCAGAATCTGATCGATGAAAGCAAGGGTAGCTTCTTCGTATTCGGTGTCGGGGCGAAGCCAGGCAGTATGGACTTTAGCTTCCCGAACCGCTTTAATGGCGTAGTCTTTAACTCGCTGGACAAAGGTCGGAACTTCCTCTGGTTGAAAAGGATAGGAGCCGATCAAAGTCTGATAGAGAAAATACTCATCGTTGCGATCTGGCAGCTCCGAACGCTTGGCTTGCTTGCGGTAAACTTTATAGCCAACATTGAGCTCGTGCCAGAGGTTAATATGTCTCTCCCACTCGGCGGGTATTTCGGAGAGTACGTTCAGGCGGGCCCGCACATCCTCGCCGCGCTTGGTGTCGTGGGTGGAAGAGGCATTTAGGGTCAAAGGCCACTGGGCTGCTCGTTCTTGGTTAAAGCGATGGAACTCCTGGATAGAAATGCCAAAACGACACAGATCGCTGCCTACCTCGTTTAGGGATAGCAGCCTATTGTAAACGTAGAAGGCCGTGTCCTCTACCCCTTTGGCCATGAGAGGGCCGGCCAACTGTTGCAGCCGCATGGCAAAGTAGATTTGCTCGTTCTTCTCCTCCTCCGAGATGTTTTCGGGGAACTCAAGACAGAGAAAGCGCTGTAGGAAATTCAGCTCGTTGACTAAGATGGGCAGGTTCTCCTTAGCTTTCTCTACAGCTTGGCGGATAGCCTGCTGACCTTCTGGGCTGAGAACCCCTTCATGGATGTAGACTCGGTAAACTGGGAAACACACCAAAACCTCTGCCAGAGCTCGGCGCAAGCTGTAGAGAGTAAAGTCGTTGGCATAGCGGTGATGGCTGGTAATTCGCTTAAGCAAAAAGGCAAGGTTGTCCATATCCCCCGCTAGGTTGCGCTCAATGATTAGGCGTTTTTTGTCTTCGATTACCTGTTCGGGAGACTGCCTTAGATCGGTAAAGTTCTGATATAGCCTTTCAAACGCCTCCTCGTTCTCAGAGCAGCAAAAGAGGCCGTTCAGCTTAGCCAGGAAGTCATAACCTGTTGTGCCCTGTACCGGCCACTGAGGAGGCAGCTTCTCGTCAGGCCCCAGTATTTTTTCTACAACGATGTAGAGATCTGGACAGCGCTCACGGAGGCGATGGAGATATTCCTCCGGGTTAAATAGGCCATCAATATGGTCAATGCGCAAGCCCGTAAAGCGCCCTTGCTCTGCAAGCTTAAAGATGAGCTGGTGCGTTTTGCGAAAGACCTCCCGGTCTTCTACCCGCAGCGAGATCAAGTCATTGATGGTAAAGAAGCGACGGTAGTTGATCTCTTCAGCACCTACCTTCCAGAAGGAAAGGCGGAAGTTTTGCCGTGCCAAGAGACTGTCCAGCAAGTCAAAGCTTGAGGGATCTCCTGGCTTGCCATTAAAGATGGCAATGTTCTCATCAAAAAAGCTTTGAATATGCGGGCTGGAGGTATAAAGCTCCCACAGAGAGTGCTTAGCAAAATTGATTTGGTCAGTGCGCTCTAGGAGGTCTTCTTTGCTAGGAATGAACTTGAGGCTGAAGAGAATTCCCAGTAGCTTGACGTAGTCAGGATGGCTGCGTCCTAGTTTTCGCCTCAGCTTGCCTAAGTTGTAAGTAAAAACATCGGCGTAGGTGTCGATATTGAGAGGAAACCTCAAGTTGAAGTAGTTAATGCTAAGGCCATCGGCATCGTAACGAAGCTGGATTTGTCCGGACTCTAAGCATTTGTTGTAGAAATCTCCCAGAAAGGGTGCCAAAATTCTGCCCTTGATGCCAAGGTAGGAGTGATCCCAGTCAACATCAAAGTAATCGATAAAGTCTGAGTTGGGGCCGCTTTCCAGCACATCCATTAACATTCGATTTTGGCCATCATAGGCCATGTGATTGGGAACAATGTCTTGGATCCAGCCAATTCCCTGCTGGTGGAGAGTTTCCCATAGAACTTCAAATTTTTCGATCCCTCCCAGTTCGCAGTTGATCTGGGTGGGATCCACCACGTCGTAGCCGTGGGTACTGCCTTTGCGAGCCTGAAAGATGGGAGAGGCGTACAGATCGCTAACACCCAGCAACTTTAGGTAGGGAACGATTTGCCGTGCTGCCTCGAAGTCAAAACCGGCGTGAAACTGGATGCGATAGGTGCAAGTCGGGATCCGCATGGTGACCTCTAACTAGAAAGGGTTTTTCCAGGTTGACATACTCCCTACAGCTGCAGCTGGCTTCTAGGCAGCAGCTAGCAGAGCCTTGGAGCTGCCAATGAGTCCCGAGCTTGTCTCTAAGCCGTCATGGCCTTCTGACAGTAGCATGCTGTCCCATTTTCAGGCTCTACCCGACACAACCTCAGCCAGCGCCGTTTGCAGCTGCAAGGCCAATTGGGAGGGGAGGCTATCTTGCCTCCAAAACAGAGCTGCTGCTGAGCGGCAATGGGGATTTCCCGCCAGCCCTCAAGTAGAGGTGGCCGCCTACCAGCCAAATCACTCCGAGCTCCTTCGCCTAGCAGTACACTTGGCAGGGGGCTGGGATCTGAACCTCTGAGGTTCCGACCAGGTGCTAACGATCCCCGCCCCATCTCCTCAACTTACCAACCCCGACTGGAGAGAGACCGATGTCCACCCACTTGACGCCGCGGTTTGCCGAGGCCATGCGCTACGCCTACCGATGGCACGCTGCTCAAACTCGCAAGGGAACCAGGATCCCTTACCTCAGCCATCTGTTGGCCGTAGCCTCCATTGCCCTAGAGTACGGTGCCGATGAGGATGAGGCCATTGCTGCTTTGCTCCACGACAGCCTGGAAGATGGCCCCCGCTATAGCGGCGAGCCACGGGCCCAGATTGAACAGCAACTGCGGGAGCGCTTTGGAGAACGAGTGCTGCAGATCATCTTAGGGTGTACGGATACTGAAAGCGATAGCTCCCGGGGCGAGCCCAAAGAAAACTGGAAGGAGCGGAAAACGGCCTACCTGAAGCATTTGGAAACCGCAGACGCTTCGGTTCTGCTGGTGGCTGCCGCTGACAAGCTGCACAACGCCCGCTGCCTCCTACGGGACTTTCGCCAGCTAGGGGATCAGCTTTGGGAGCGCTTCTCCGGCGGTAAGGAGGGATCCCTATGGTACTACCGCTCGCTGGCGGAGATCCTGGGACGACGGCTACCTTCGGGGTTAGCTGCGGAGCTCCAGGAAGTGGTGGCCGAGTTGCAACGGACAGCCGAGCCGAATCCGGCGCTTGACAGGGAGGAGGGGGGCTGAAGAAAATGCTGAGGGCAGTCCTATAGGTCACCCGTCTATGGTTCTTGCGGTCGGTACCCCTGCTCCTGGCTTTAACACCGTCGACGCCCACGGCAACCCGGTTTCCCTAGCCGATTTTGCTGGGAAAACGGTGATTCTTTACTTTTACCCCAAAGATGACACCCCTGGCTGCACCAAAGAGGCCTGCGGCTTCCGTGACGCCTACGCGGACTATCAGAGCAAAGACTTGGTGGTGCTGGGGGTAAGCATGGACGACCAAGCTTCCCACAAGAAGTTTGCCGAAAAGTACAACTTGCCCTTCCCTCTCTTGGTGGATAGCGACGGCGCAATTGCTCGCGCCTACGATGTGGACGGAGGCGGCTATGCCAAGCGAGTAACCTACGTCATTGATGGCGAGGGCAAAATTGCTAAGGTCTACCAAAACATTAATACGGAAACTCACGCCCGCGATATCTTGGCGGACTTGGGCCCGTGAGGAGGCTGAACCTGAGGGCTTGCCTCCCAGCCTTTGGGTATGAACGACGACATTCCAGTTGCGCGTCGCTACCCTCCCCCTCCAGCAAAAGCGCAAGGCTCCTCAGGTCCCTGGAGGCTGGGCTTAAGGCTAGGTCTAGCCTTGCTTACGCTGCTGCTCTCAACGGTGTGGGCAGTGGGCGGGTTGCCAGGATCAAAGGAAAGAAGAGAACCCCTGGCGCAAAATCTCTCTGTTTCTCAGCAAGGAGAGGGCAGGCCCTCTCTGCTGGGCCACTATGCCTATGCTGAAGCTCCGCCAGAGACCCTCCAGGTAGTGGGCTATTACCACGGGCGCGAGGTGCGCCTGCGCCACGCCGCTGCCGAGAGCTACCGGCGAATGAGCGCAGCGGCTCTAGCCGACGGGATCCGCCTTGTCCCCATCTCTGGGTTTCGCTCGATAGCAGAGCAGGAGGCTTTGTTTTTTCAAGTAGCCCAAGCGCGGGCTCTGCGGCCAGGAGAACGGGCTGCAGTCAGCGCTCCCCCGGGATATAGCGAGCATCACACCGGCTACGCTATCGACATTGGGGATGCCCAGTTTCCGCAGTGGGATCTCCAGGAGGCTTTTGAAAAGACTCCTGCCTTCCGCTGGCTGGAGAAGAACGCTGCTCGTTTTGGCTTTGAGCTGTCCTTTCCCCGCAGCAACCCCCAAGGAGTAAGCTACGAGCCCTGGCACTGGCGCTTTGTGGGCGACCGCCACAGCCTAGAGACCTTCTACAAGCGCTAGGCGACTCCTCTCTTCGTTTGGTAGAGGAGCTGGGGGAATGTTCAAGAAGCGGATGACGCGATTCGAACGCGCGACCTTCTCGTTGGCAACGAGAAGCTCTACCACTGAGCTACATCCGCACTAGCTAGTAGTGTATCGTGACAAACTTTGCCGCTGTCTGTCAAGGGGAGAAGTGGGCGGCATTTTGTTCCAGAATGGGAGCAGTTCATCTTTCTTTGCAGTTGCGTCAGCCCCTAGCGGGGCCTAGGAAATCGCGATGCGGGTAGCCATTATTGGAGCAGGGTTGGCCGGCTTGGCAACGGGGGTTTACTTGGCTGAGGCGGGCCATGAAGTGCAGATCTACGAGGCGCGGCCCTTTGCCGGCGGCAAGGTGGGATCCTGGCAGGATGCCGAGGGCAACCACATTGAGATGGGATTGCACGTTTTTTTCTGCAACTACAGCAACCTGTTTGCCCTGATGAAAAAGGTGGGGGCCTACGAGAATCTGCTGCCCAAGCAGCACGTCCACACTTTTGTCAGCCGCGGCGGGCGGGTGGCCAGCCTCGATTTTCGCTTTCCCCTAGGAGCGCCCTTCAATGGCCTCAAAGCTTTTTTTACCACCAACCAGCTCTCCTGGGCCGATAAACTGCGCAACGCCTTGGCGCTAGGCACTAGCCCCTTGATTCGCGGCCTGCTGGACTACGAAGGGGCAATGCAACAGATTCGCGCTTTGGATCGGGTAAGCTTTGCCGAGTGGTTCCGCCAGCACGGCGGGTCTGAGGGTAGCCTGAAGCGGATGTGGAACCCCATTGCCTATGCCCTGGGCTTCATCGACACGGAGCAGATTTCTGCTCGCTGCATGCTGACCATCTTTCAGATGTTTGCCAGCAAAACAGACGCCTCTAAGCTCAATTTCCTCAAGGGATCCCCGGACAATTACCTTACCCAACCCATCGTCCGCTACCTGCAAGCCCGCGGCGGTCAGGTTCATACCCGGCGGGGGGTTAGCCGCATTGAAGTCAGCGACTCCCCCCCCTACGCGGTAACCGGCCTGGTTTTGGCCAACGGCGAGCGCGTGGAGGCGGATGTGTATGTATGTGCAACGGCGGTAGAAGGGGCAAAACGCCTGATCCCCCAGGTGTGGCGGCAGTGGCCCCAGTTCGACAACCTCTACAAGCTGGACTCGGTGCCGGTTGCCACGGTGCAGTTGCGCTTCGACGGCTGGGTGACGGAGCTAAATCCCCGGGGCCAAGCCAAACGCGCCGTCGACTACCCCCAGCCGCTTGGCATCGACAACCTCCTCTACACTGCCGATGCCGATTTCTCCTGCTTTGCCGATCTCGCCCTCACCAGCCCTGCTGACTACTACAAACCCGGCCAGGGATCCCTGCTGCAATGCGTGCTTACGCCCGGGGATCCCTTTATCTCCATGTCCAACGAGGCCATTGCCCAGCACGTGCTGCACCAAGTGCATGAGCTCTTTCCCTCCTCGCGGCAACTGAACCTGACCTGGTACAGCGTGGTCAAGCTGGCCCACTCCCTCTACCGCGAGGCGCCAGGCATGGAGCCCTATCGGCCGCAGCAGAAAACTCCCGTGCCCAACTTCTTCCTTGCCGGCAGCTACACCGCCCAGGACTACATCGACAGCATGGAAGGAGCCACCCTCTCTGGCCAGTTGGCTGCCCAGGCCATCCTGGCCGCCTGCCGGGATCCCCAGCCGTCGCCGCCAGCCTAGCGGGCCTTCGCTGCCCAGCAGAACAGCGGCAAAGGGGGGCTCTCCCTGCCTCTGGCTCAGCCAGTTGGCTCTGGCAAGCCGGATCCTTTTCCCCTACCATCTAGGCTGGGAAAATGGGTTGGGGACAGCTATGCAGGCGGTAATTCTGGCAGGGGGGCAGGGAACTCGCTTACGGCCTTTGACCCTATGGCAGCCAAAGCCGTTGCTGCCCCTGTTGGAGGTACCTTTTTTGCACTGGCTCATTGGCCGCTGCCGTCGAGCTGGCTTGACGGACATCCTGTTGAGTGTTGGGTACTTGGGCAGGCAAATCGAGGCTGCCCTAGGAGATGGCGCTGCCTGGGGGGTAAAGCTTCGCTACATCGTCGAGGAAACACCGCTGGATACGGCAGGGGCTTTGGTGTTGGCCCAGCCCTATTTCAGCGGGGATCCCTTGGTGGTCTTCAACGCCGATATCCTCACCGATCTGGATCTGGCGGCATTGGTGCGCTGCCATTTGCAGAGCGGGGCTGTTGCCACCCTTACCCTTGCCCGCGTCGAGGACATCACCGCCTACGGCCTGGTGGAAGTGGGGGAAGGCGGCCGGATCCAATCCTTTCGGGAAAAGCCCACCCCTGCCGAAGCCCTCACCCTGACCACCAACACCATCAACGCCGGCACCTATGTCCTCGATCCAGCCATCTTCAAGGACTACCCCAGCGGGAATCCCCTCAGCTTTGAGCGGCGCGTCTTCCCCGACCTGCTCCAGCAAGGGCAGCGGCTGCAAGCCTACCTGCACACGGGCTACTGGCGGGATCTGGGCACGCCGGCCAGCTACTACCAGGGTCAACTGGATATTCTCCTAGGCCGGATGAGGGATTTTCCGCTCGAGGATGTGGAAGAACGGGCGCCCGGGATCTGGGTTCACAAGACGGCTGAGGTCCACCCTGCTGCCCAACTGCACGCCCCTTGCTACATCGGCGCCTATACCCGCCTGGGGCCCCAAGCCCAGATCCCTGCTGGCACTATCCTGGGCAGCTACAGTTGGGTCAATGGCCCCCTGCAGCCAGGGGCTTACGGGCCAGGCCTCCTCGTGGTTTAATGTAGCGGATAGCAAGCAAAGTAGCGCCCTTGTTCTCTCGTTTTGGGGAGCACATAGGCATCCAGCTATGGCGGAATACAGGCCTGGGCTAGAGGGCGTTCCGGCCACGCGATCCAACATTAGCTTTGTCGACGGCCAGGCAGGGATCCTGGAATACCGCGGCATCCCCATTGAGGAGCTAGCGGCCCACAGTACCTTTCTGGAGACAGCTTATTTGCTGATTTTTGGCAAGCTGCCCACCCAGTCGGAGCTGGACAACTTTGATCAGGCTGTCCGCAGCCATCGGCGGGTCAAGTACCGCATCCGCGACATGATTAAGTCGTTTCCCGACTCGGGCCATCCGATGGATGCCCTACAGACCTGTGTCGCCAGCCTGGGCATGTTCTACCCGGTGCAGGAGGCAGATCCCGACTACGTCTTTGTCACGGTTACCCGCCTGCTGGCCAAGCTGCCGACGATGGTGGCCATGTTTCACCAGATGCGGCAGGGCAACGATCCCATTCCCCCTGACGACAGCCTGGATCATGCCGCCAATTTCCTCTACATGCTCTCAGGCAAAAAGCCAGATCCCTGGCTAGCTCGCGTTTTCGATACCTGTCTCATCCTGCACGCCGAGCACACGGTTAACGCTTCAACCTTTGCCCTTTTGGTGAGCGCCTCGACCCTGGCTAGCCCCTACAGCAGCCTGGCCACAGCGGTGGGCACCCTTTCGGGGTTGCTGCACGGCGGGGCCAACCAAGAGGTAATGAAGCTGTTGCGGCAGATTGGCTCAGTGGAGAACGTCCGCCCGTTTATTGAAGAAAAGCTGGCTAGAAAAGAGCGGATTATGGGCATGGGGCACCGCGTCTACAAAGTGAAGGATCCGCGGGCCATCATCCTGCAAAAGCTTGCCGAGGAGCTGTTCGAGCGCCACGGCCACGATAAGTACTACGACATTGCCCTGGAGGTAGAGCGGGTGTGTGCAGAGCTGCTGGGACCTAAGGGCATCTACCCCAACGTGGACTTCTACTCAGGCTTGGTCTACGCCAAGCTGGGGATCCCAGAGGATTTGTTTACACCGGTGTTTGCCATTGCCCGGGTAGCCGGTTGGCTGGCCCATTGGCGGGAGCAGTTGGCGGATAATCGCCTCTTTCGCCCCACCCAGGTCTACACCGGCAAGCGCCAGCAGCGCTACATCCCCATTTCGGAGCGGAGCTAAGGTTAACCCCGTTGGACAGGGTGCGAAGATCCCCTGGCTCGCGTCGGGCTGGCTTTGGCCAAGATCCCTTGCCCCTGCGGGACCCGAGGTCCTCCAGATCCACCTTGAGGATCCAAGGGCATAGGTGCCAAGCCCGACAAGGGTGCTGGGGTTGCGATCCCCAAAAGTTGGGGGTGTAGACTACGCAACCAATTGGCCAGCGGTGGTTCCTAGAAACTGGCAAAGCTAGAGGGCTGCCAACTGGGGCACACCCACCAGTTTCTCGCTCAGCTCCCAGAGCAACTTGGCTTTGGCCTCATCCTTGGCTTCGTCAGAAACCTCCTGGTTAAAGGGCTTGGCATGCTTCCGTTGCCGGTTGCCCCAGCTCCAGTAGAATCCCGACTGGCGAAATTCGGGATCGGCCACCACCTGCGCCACCCGCTCGCCGGCCAGCTCCTGGGAGACATAGCCACCGGTGATGTATTTTTGAAACCAGGGGAAAAGCTTTTGGAACAAGGGATAGTGATGGCGGAAGAGGCCGCTTTCCGCCACACAGCCGGGGTAAAGGGAGAGAAAGGTGATGCCGGTGCTCTCGTGGAAGCGGCGGTGCAGCTCCCGCATGGTGATGATGTTGCAAACTTTGCTGTCTTTGTAGGCCTTGACGGGATCGAACTTGCCGCCGTCGGCCATGCTGATGGGTTCCTTAAAGCCCTGGGCAAAGCCCCGCAGATCCCCCAGGTGAGGTTGGGGTGGGATCTTGCCTCCCAGCTCTTTGGGGTTGTGGGTAACCGTTCCTAAGATTACCAGCCGCCGATCCGGGTAAGGGGAGCGCTTGAGATCCTCCAGCATCAGGTGGCAGAGGAGGAAATGTCCTAGGTGGTTGGTGGCCATGGTTAGCTCATAGCCCTCGGGGCTGCGCAGGGGCTGCTTGAGCAGGGGCATGTAGATGGCGGCGTTGCACACCAGGGCATCCAGAGAACGGCCCGACTGACGGAACTGCTCGACAAACTGCCGAACACTGGCCAGGCTGGCCAGATCAATTGGCATCAGGCTGTAGCTCCCCTCTGGGATCCCCACCTGCTGGGCCATCCGCCGGCCCTTGTCCAGATCCCGACAGGCCATGACCACGTGCCAGCCCCGCTTGGCCAAAGCCAAGGAGGCATACAGGCCAACGCCTGAGGAAGCACCAGTAATCACGACGGTGGGTTGCATTTGTCCTTCCATATCCAACTCCTAGACGGTTTCCTGAGGGGGGATCCCTCAGATCCCTGCAGGATCCATCTTGGAGTGGAAAGGGGCCTAGACAAGGAATTGATAAGGTTTGCGACGCTTTTCCGGGCCATTCCCTTCATTTTTAGATACAAGCTCGGCCTTGCCAGCTCAGGTAGATCCAGGTGGCCAAAGCCGCACCGCTGTTGCGAACGAGGACTAAAGAAGGCCGCTAGGGCTTCCCAGCACAATGGGCAACCTCGCCAACGCACCTTCTACCTTGACGTGGGTTAGCTAAGCTCGTAGGCGAGCAGGTACGTTTCTTCGGGTAGGCATTTTGCCTAGGCTAAAGTTGGCTCCGCCTTTGGCCTGCGTGCTCGCTCAAGAGCAAGGAGCAACTACCGTCAGCTCGACGGGAAGTGACGCCTGTGGAGATCCCTCTAGTGGGGTAGTGGAGGTGAACTCTGCTGCTAGCTATGGGTCGTGGAAGCAGGAAGAAAGCCTCAACCTGGAGCACAAGTCCGCTTTTGTCCGGGGTTGTAGAAGTCTTTCAGAGCGGATCAAAGGCAAAGGTAATCTGCACAGCCCCCGTGGAATCCACCTCAACCTTGCGCAGGACTTCCCGCAGGTAGGCGCGGCGCTCGCTTTCGCTGAGATCCTGCCAGAAGGGCAGGATGGAGAGGGTTTGGACGGTCTGGGTGAGGTTGGCAGGGGGGAGCTGCTCTAGCTTTTGGGCCAAGCGGGCTGTCTCTGCTCGCAACTGGTAGCAGCGCTGGGCTAGCGAGGGCTCGTCCAGCAGGCCGGCTTGTCGCAGCTCTTCCAGTTGCCGCAGCCGCTCGGCGTTGGCCTGGAGTTGGGCCTGGAGCTGTTGGCGAGTTTGGGCTAGAGCCTGCCGATCCAGCGTCTGGAGCCGTTGGGGCAACTGCTCACAGACCTGTCGAATCACCTCCTGCAGGACTTCAGCGTAGCGGAGGCTATAGCGGCAGGTTTGGCAGCGCAGGTAGAGGTAAGAAGAGCCGTTCCTTTTGCCCTTGCTGGGGGTTGTTTGCACAATGCGTAGCAGGCTGCCACAGGCCCGGCAGTGGACGAGTCCGGCCAAGGCGCGGGAGGCGCTGGCGCTGCGGCGCGGGATCCCTTGGTTGCGTTTCAGCCAGCGATCGATCTGGGCGGCTTCGGTGCGGCTGAGGAGAGCTGGGTGAGTATCGCGCAGAACAGTACCGTCGGCGTAGGCCAGATCCCCCCGGTAGACCGGGTTGAGCAGCCAGTTGCGCCCGGTGGCTACTGAGATGCGCTTGTGGTGCTTCTCCGCAATGAAGCGCACCGCCTGCCGCAGAGATCCGTAGAGGAGAAAGTGCCGGAAAAAATCCTGAACAATGGGGGCCTGGCGGCAATCCGGGATATAGCGACCCCCTTCGCGGCGGTAGCCAAAGGGAGGCGGCCCGGGGGGAGGCTTGCCTGCCAGACGGCTTTGAGCCTGGCTTTGACGGCGACGGCGGCTTTGCAGGTGATGGGGAACCTCAGCTAGCAGCGGGATCCACTCGCCAGCAGTGCTAGGGGTTTGTAGGCCATCTGCCCTGACCAGGCTAAGGCGGACCCCAGCCTGTTGGATTTGCAGCAGCCGCCCGTGCACCTCATCCAGCTGGTCCCCCAAATCCGCCAGGCGCACCAGCAGCACCTGCTGCACCGAGCCACTGGCCACGCCCTGCAGCAGCTCCTCCAGGTAGGTACGGGATCCCCAGTCGTGCCAGAGAGGATCAGCCCCGTGGGCTTTTAGCCAAGCCAGCTCCTCTTCTGGCCAAGGAGCATAGGCCGGCGTGTAGAGGTAGCCGCAGACGCCCCTGGACAAATCTCCTGCCACCGCCGCTGCCCTCCTGCTCGCCTGCCCCCCTGCGATCCCAGGTGAAGGCCGCGACGGCCAGGCCAGCGTGCCTCAGGCCGCCTGCCCTATTCCGCTGCTGTTGCCGCATATTCCAGCTCTTCTTCTGCCACCCTCAAGGGTGCCTCCTCGACCTGTTCCGCCTGTCCTTGCTTGGCAGCCCGCAGTTGCTCGCGGTACTTGGCTGCCATTTCCTCGGCTTTCTCGTAAACCAGCTTGGGATCCCGCAGCATATCGCCGGGATTGGGCTCCAGCTGCTTAGTTGATAGCGAGATCCGGCCCCGCTCCGCGTCTAGGTCGATGATCATCACCTTCACTTCGTCGTTGACGTTAAAGACGCTGTGGGGTGTGTCGACGTGCTCGTGGGAGATCTCGGAAATGTGCAGCAAGCCGGAAACGCCGCCAATGTCAATGAAAGCACCGTAGGGCTTGATGCCGCGCACCGTGCCAACCACCACCTCGCCCACCTCTAGCTTGTTCATCTTCCGCTCCACTAAAGCCCGGCGATGGCTCAACACCAAGCGGTTGCGGTCTTCGTCCACCTCGAGAAACTTCAAGGGCAGCTCCTCGCCCACTAGCTCTTCCTTGGGCTTGCGGGTGCTGATGTGGGAGCCGGGGATAAAACCGCGCAGCCCCTCGATGCGCACCAGGGCGCCCCCGCGGTTGGTGGCAAAAATGGTGGCCCGCACCGTGGCATCCTCTTTTTGGAGCTGGCGCACCCGTTCCCACGCCCGCATGTACTCAATGCGGCGGATGGAGAGGGTCAGCTGCCCCTCCTCGTTCTCTTCAGTGAGGATGAAGAACTCGCGCGTCTCTCCGGGCTGGAGTACCTCGTGGGGATCTTCCACCCGGCTGATAGACATCTCCTGCAGCGGCAAGAAGGCAGCGGTTTTGGCCCCAATGTCGATTAACGCGCCACCCGGTTCCACCGAAAATACTGTGCCGGTTACAATTTCGCCGGGGCTGAAGCGATAGTCGTACTTGTCCAGGAGAGCGGCAAAGTCCTCGGTGGTAAAACCCACGTCGGCAGCAGCGGTAACTCGAGTCATAGGGGCTTACTAGCAGAGCAGTTGCGCAAGTTCAAACCACAGCCAGACCTAGACTAGGAGAAGGCATGGGCATGCCTCCACCTTCACACCCAAAAGGGTAGGTCCTGGAAACACTATCCTAGCTCAAGGAAGAAGCTTTTGTAGCAAATTTCCTCGCCCTCCTGCCAAGCTAGTAAGAAAGTGGCCCAGGGAGCGTTAGGAGAAAGGCAGTTGCATTTCATTGACCAGGTGGAGATTGAGGTGCAGGGGGGAAATGGGGGGGATGGCATTGTGGCCTTCCGCCGCGAGAAGTACGTGCCTGCCGGCGGACCCTCGGGCGGCAATGGGGGGCGGGGCGGCTCGGTGATCCTAGTGGCAGATCCGGGGCTGCAGACTTTGCTGGACTTTCGCTTCCAGCCAGTCATCAAAGCCGAAAACGGCTCAAAAGGAGGACCCAACCAGCGCACGGGGGCCAGCGGGGCGGATCGGCTGGTGCGGGTGCCCTGTGGCACGATGGTGTTCAACGCGGAAACGGGCGAGCTCCTTGGAGATCTGGTGCAGCCAGGGGATCAGCTGCTGGTGGCCCGGGGCGGCAAAGGGGGCTTGGGCAACGCCCACTTCTTGAGCAACCACGATCGCGCCCCCCGCCGTTTTACTAGGGGCCAACCGGGGGAGCGGGTGCGGCTGCGCCTGGAGCTGAAGCTCATTGCTGAAGTGGGGATCGTCGGCCTGCCTAACGCCGGCAAGTCAACCTTGATTTCCGTGATCTCCTCCGCCCGGCCTAAGATTGCGGATTACCCCTTCACCACGCTACAGCCCAATTTGGGGGTGGTGCCCCATCCCTCGGGCGATGGGGTGGTGTTTGCCGATATTCCCGGCCTCATTGAGGGAGCCCACCGAGGGGTGGGACTGGGGCATGACTTTTTGCGCCATGTGGAGCGCACGCGGCTGCTGATTCATTTGGTGGACGGCACGGTGGCCGATCCTGTCAGGGCTTACCAAGTTGTGCAGCAGGAGTTGCGCGCCTACGGCCACGGGCTCATCGACAAGCCGCAGATTGTGGTTTTAAACAAAATCGACGCCCTCGAGCCGCAGGAGGTTGTCGAGCGCACCCAGCGGCTTGCAACCGCCGTCGGCGCTCCAGTCTTGGCCATCTCGGCAGTGGCCAGGCAGGGTTTGGATGCTCTCCTGCAGCGAGTGTGGCAGAGTCTGGGCCGGGATCCAGAGCCCCCTCGACCTGGGGGCAAGATCCAGCTAGCGGCGCCTCAAGAGAAGCCTAGAATAGGAGTGCCCCCGCTTCCCCCAAGCCCAGAGATGAGTGGCTATGTACGTCTCCGAGGAGGATCTGCCACCCGACTTGCGCCAGATTAAGCGGGCCGTTGAGCAGGCGACGCAGGCAAGGGCAGGATCCTGTCTGGAGCTGGCAATGCTGCTGCGCCTGTTGGAAGATCTGCACCGCACCATTTTGGAGGGAGCCTTCCAAGAAGCTTTGCCCAACACCCGGCAAGAGCTCTATCAAGTACTTCAAGAACTAGAGGAGGCAGGTGACTGGCCCTACCTGCCGCGTTTGCACATCCAGGCCCTGATGCAGCAGCTCAAAGACTGGCCGCAGAGCTCCCTGTCGGTGCCGCCCACCCCTCGTCCTGTGGTGGAGGTCTCGGAAAGCCGTTCTGAGTCTTGACGTTTTCTGATGGCCGAATACTTCAAGCTCCATCCCCAACACCCCCAGCCCCGCTCCATCCAGCGCATTGCAGCCGCGCTCCGCGAGGGGGCGGTCATGCTTTATCCCACCGACACGGTCTATGCCATCGGCTGCGATGTCACTCACAAGCAGGCAGTGGAGCGGGTGCGGCACATCAAGCGGCTTTCTAACGACAAGCCTCTTACCTTTCTGTGCCCTTCGCTTTCCCAGATTGCTCAGTATGCCCAGGTGAGCGATCCCGCCTATCGGCTGATGCGGCGGCTGATCCCTGGCCCGTTTACGTTTTTGTTGCCAGCCACCAAGCTGGTGCCTCGGTTGGTGATGGATCCCAAGCGAAAGACCACTGGCATCCGCGTGCCCGATTCGGCCATCTGTCAGGCGCTGTTGGCCGAGTTGGGTAACCCCATCGTCTCCACCTCGGCCAAGCTGGGCAGGGATCCCATCGGCTCGTTGGAGGTGGGCTTTGATCCGGCAGCGGATTGGGAGGAAGGGGGAATCTTTACCGCCGAGGAAATGCGCCAGTTGGAGAAGCAAGTGGATCTGATAGTGGATGACGAGGCTCCCTATCGGGCCCAGGTCTCGACCGTCATCGATCTCACAGGGCCGGAGCCGCTGCTGGTGCGGGCCGGGCTGGGCTACAAGCAGGTGGCGGATCTGCAGTGGGCAAAAGAGCCGGGCAATTGAGGCACAGACCCTGGGTTTTCCGCCTAGCTGCTTGCTCCTAGAATAGGGTCGTCCTGCCGGTATGGTCCCATGCCTGAAACCTTAGCTGAAAAAAAGTCGGCGCTGTTGCAGCTTTTGGAGACGACCGACCGGGGCCGCAGGGTTTCCCCTAGCCAAAAAAACCAGATTCTGGCTCACATTGCCGCCCTAGAAGTCCTCAACCCTACCCCTAACCCCCTAGCAGCTCCTGAACGGTTGGAGGGGACTTGGCTGAACCTGTTCACCACTAGCGCCGCTTTGTTGCGGCTGGCCCCTTTGCCCCTTTTGACCACCGGCGAGATCTATCAGTGCATTCGAGCCCAAAAGAGCCAAGTCTTTAACGTGGCCGAAATCCAGGGATCCGGCTGGCTGCCGCGGGGGATCTTGGCGGTGGCAGCCCGCTTCTATCCGGCATCGGAACGGCGGGTCAAGGTGCTGTTCGAGCGGCTGCTTGTGGGACTCCAGGCGTTGATGAGCTACGAGATCGAGAGTTTTCTCTATCTGCTCGAACGGGATCCCAACCGGATCCCGGCTATCAAGATGGACCTGGGTTGTCGCAAGCCAACGGGCTGGCTGGATATCACCTATTTGGACGAGGATCTGAGGATTGGCCGTGGCAGCCAAGGGAGTCTCTTCGTGCTCAGGCGGGTGGGCGAAAGTAGCTAGCTGGAGACGCACTACCCCACAGCTAAAGCCGGGGGTCTTCACCTCGCGTTTTCTCGATGAGAGCGAAGCTGATCTCACAGAGGGTCTCCAGGGCCCGGTAGGACGCTTGCAACGCCTGCAACTTCTCTTGGGACTGTTCCAGTTGCCGGGCCCATTCCTCTTGTTGAGAGTGCAGCTTTTGGTTTTCCCATTTTGTGCACTGTAGAAGGCGCTCGAGTTGCTGCTGCCGCTGCTGGAGCTGGGCTTGCTCTGCTTTTGCCTGCTGTAGTTGGATCCCTTGGCGTTCCAATTCTGCCTCCAGGGCAGCAACTTGGGATTGCAGCTGGCGCAGCGCTTGCTCTGGGCTAGGCTTGGGTCGTAGTCGCGGCTGGCCGCCGTGATCGGCAGGATCAAACGGAGATAGAGCTTCTAGCAGCGCTTCTCGGAAGCTGCCCCAAGAGGTCGACTGCAACGCCAGCCGGGCCAGCCACCAAACCCCATAGGCAGCCCCCAGCCCAGCCACTAGGCCAGGGATCCCAGCCAAGGAGAGGGAAACCTTGGGCAGGGTCGGCAGGATCTGATCCAGCAGAGCCACCACCCCGGCGAAGACGAGGAGCCCGCTCCCTGCAGCAGCAGCACTAGAGATCCAAAAGGAGCGGACAAGCTTCGTCATCTGGTAGGCAAGACACTAGCCCTGAGGGACTCATACAACGCCTGCCACCCCCCAGTTTATCCCGTCGCTCTTGCTAGGGCACCTGCCAAGCTCGTTGGTGATAGCTCTCCAAGGAGGCCCAGGGATCCGCTGCCCCTGCGGGGGCATGGTGGTGTTCAGAGTGATGGTGGTGAGGACCGTGCCCATGGGAGTGATGGTCATGGTCGTGGGGATGAGGATGGGAATGTCCTGCTCCCAGCTCTGCGCTCACCGCCAGGCGAAACTTGCAGAGGTGGCAGTTCACTGGAGTTTGGCCCTGGAGAGCCTCCTGCTCCAGTTGCTGCAGGCTGTGCAGCACCGTATCCACTATGCCCAATTCTGGCAGCATCAGCCAGTCAATCTCGGGGTGGCAGCGCCGCTGCTCCTGCACTGCTGCCTCGATTCTTTTCACCAGTACCCCTGTAAAGAGAAAATAGGGCAACACGAGAACCCGGCGCGGCTGCCAAGAGAGGGCTCGCTGCAACCCCACGGGCAGGCGCGGATGGGTAATGCCGATAAAGCAAGTCTCCACGGCCGCAAACCCCGACCCTTCCCAGAGCAGCCGAGCCAGCTTGCAGGCTTCGGCGTTGGCTTCGGGATCGCTGGAGCCGCGGCCGACAAAGAGCAGCACCGTCTCCGCTTCCGGGATCCGCTGCGGCTGGGCGGCCAGCAAAGTGGCCATTCGCTCCCGCAGCATTTGCAAGATCTCAACGCGGATCCCCAGCGGCGCGCCGTAGTGGACGCGCAACTGCGGGTGGAGGGCCTGGAGGCGATCCAGCTCCGTGGTCACGTCGAACTTGTTGTGGCGCGCCCCAAACAGCAATAGCGGCAGAGCCACGATCTCCTGCCACCCCTGGGCCAAGCAGTGTTCCACCCCTTGGGCAATGGTCGGCTGGGCCAGCTCCAGAAAGCAAGGGATCACCGGCCGATGGGGGGTAAGAGCTTGGTAGGTCTGGGCCAGCTCCAGGAAGGCTTGCTGTCCCTCCGGGTCACGGGATCCGTGGCCGATGAGCAACAAGGGCAAGGACGCAGAAGGGGACTGCCCAACGGTAGAGGAAGGAGAAAAACTGAGGGTACTCAACACGAAAACTCCGTTCCTTGGGAATTGCAAAGGTCCAGGAAAAAACAGGTGGGTGTTTTCGCTGAGGGAGCGGATTGGCGCCCCACTTTCCCCAGCCTGCCTGGGCCTTTTAGGCTAGCCTGCCGCTAGTTGTTCACCAAGGCCCCCCAGGGGGATTGCCGCCTCCGGGGAGATAATTCCAGATCCTTGTCTTGATCCCTAACTCCCTCCTCTCCGAGCAAGAGGGACTGGGGGTGAGGGCCGAAAATGCCGCAGGCGCAGGGCATTGGCCACCACCGAGACAGAGCTGAAGGCCATGGCTGCCCCCGCCAACATGGGGTTGAGCAGCCAGCCGGTGAAGGGATAGAGCGCCCCGGCAGCAATGGGAATCCCCAGGACGTTGTAGATAAAGGCAAAGAAGAGGTTTTGGCGAATGTTGGCAAGGGTAGCCCGGCTAAGTTGGATGGCGGCAGCCACACCCCGCAAATCGCCCGATACCAGGGTAATGTCGCCGGTGGCCATGGCCACGTCCGTGCCCGTCCCCATGGCGATCCCCACATCGGCCTCAGCCAGGGCCGGCGCATCGTTAAGGCCGTCTCCCACCATCACCACCCGCCCCTGAGGCCGCCTAAGCTGGCGAATCAAGGCTGCCTTCTGCTCAGGACGGACTTGGGCAATGACTCGCCGGATCCCGACCTGCCGGGCAATGGCTTGGGCAGTGGTGGGGTTGTCGCCAGTCAGCATAACCACCTCCAGCCCCATCTGGTGCAGCTGCTGCACAGCTTCAGCGGAAGTGGGCTTTAGCGGATCGGCAATGGCCAGCAGTCCCAGAAAACTCTCCCCTTGAGCCACGCCAATGACCGTTTTGCCCTCGTTCTCCCAAGCTTGAGCCCGCTCCTTGCTGGCGGGATGGCAAGGGATCCCCATCGCCTGCAGCCAGCTCAGCCGACCAACACGCACCGGCTGTCCCTCTACCCAGGCTTCTATCCCCTCGCCTACTCTTGCCTGGAAGTTCTGGGCTGGCGGGAGCGCGATCCCTTCTGCTTCGGCTTTTTGCACCACTGCCCGAGCTAGCGGATGTTCTGAGTACTGTTCTGCCGCAGCCGCTAGACGCAACAGCCCTAGGGGAGAGGAGGCTGGAGTCCAGATATCGGTAACAGCGGGACGGCCAGCGGTGAGAGTGCCGGTTTTGTCCAAGACCACGGTGGCGAGGCGATGGGCCAAAACCTCCAAGCTCTCAGGCCGCTTCACCAGGATCCCCAGCTCTGCTCCTCGCCCTATGGCCACCTGGATCGAGGTGGGGGTGGCCAAACCCAGGGCACAAGGGCAGGCAATGACCAGCACCCCAACGGCATTGACCAAAGCCAACGTTGGCTTGCCCGCCAGCCCCCACCAGAGCCCAAACGTTACCGCCGCCACTCCAATGACCGCCGGCACAAACCACGAGGTCACTCGATCTGCCAGCTGCTGAATGGGAGCTTTGGATCCCTGAGCTTCCTGCACCAGGCGCACGATCTGGGCCAAAAGCGTATCTTTGCCTACCCGCTGGGCCTTCATGACAAAGCTGCCGGTCTGGTTGAGAGTGGCCGCGATAACCTCATCCCCCACCGATTTGACGACAGGCAGGCTTTCCCCGGTTGCCATCGACTCATCTATCGCCGAGGAACCTTCCAGGATTACACCGTCCACCGGCACCTTCTCGCCGGGGCGCACGCGGATGCAATCTCCTACTTGCACCTCCCCAATTGGAATCTCCTGTTCCACTCCCTGGCGAATTACCCTTGCGGTTTTGGGCTGCAGCCCCATCAGCTTGTGGATGGCCTCGGAGGTTTGGGCTTTGGCCCGCTGCTCCATCCACTTGCCCACCAGCACCAGCGTGACGACCACGGCCGCTACTTCGTAGTACACCTCGGGGTGCAGCCCTTGCCGGTGGAAGAAGTCGGGAAAGAGGGTGGCAAAAAGGGAATGGAAGAAGGCGGCACTGGTTCCCAAGGCCACCAGGGTGTTCATATCGGCCGTTCGCCGCCGCCAAGCCGCCCAGGCGCCGCGATAAAACGGCTGGCCCACCCAAAACTGCACCGGTATTGTCAGCAGCAACTGCAGCCACGGATCCTGCAGGGGCAAGCCGGGGATCTCCCTCCCCAGCATCATCGGCAACGATCCCACTAGCAGCGCCGTGCTGATGCCTGCTCCTATTGCCGCCTTCAGCTTCCACTCCCGTTCTGCCGCCCGTTGGGCAATCCGCTCGGGATCCGTCGGCTCCAGCAGTTGCCAATCGTCTTGGAGGAGGTGGGCCCGATACCCCGCCTGCTCCACTGCCCGGATTAAGGCTTGGGGGCTCACCAGCCGGGGATCCCCTTGAACAATCGCCTGTTCGCTGGCAAAGTTCACCGTTTGCGCCGTCACCCCTGGCACCTGGCCCAGCGCCCGTTCAATGCTGACAGCGCAGGAGGCACAGCTCATCCCTTGGATGGCCAAGCGCCAAGTGCCGGCAGCAGATGGGGCAGAGGGGTTGGGGGTACCAGAACCAGACATGGCTGCCCTCCGAGTAAAAGCAACGCCAAAGCCTCCTTCCTCCCAACAATGAGGAAAACCCCAGCCGGGAGCTCTGTCCTGCCGACGTCGCTACGCCGGCGGATAGCCCACTTGGGCAAGCACCTGCCGCCAGTCCGTGTCCGTCTGCGCGGAGAGAATCCGCACCTGCTTAGTCTTGGGATCCGCTTCCACTTGGGCCTGGGGATCCCGTTGCCGCACCGCCTGGGCAATGGTCTCCACACAAGCCGAGCAGGCCAGCTTGGGCACCGTCAAAACAACCTGCATCCTGAAAAGCCTCTACACCTCCATAGCTCGATGCTAAGCCTTGCAGGGGGCTAGAAGGTCAAGGGGAGGGAGGCGGATCGTCCAGGTTCCAGCGGTAGTCCACTTGGTAGCCCCGCTGGCGCCACTCTTCTTCCAGTTGCAACTGTTGGGTGAGGGCCTTGCGCAAAGAGGTGATCAGCTCTTGCGTGCGGCCGCGGTTGCCAAAATCCTGTTCCTCGACTGCCGGAAACGTCTGCCGCTCCAAAACCCGCAGCAGAAACTCATAGTGGATGTGGGCTGGCACCGGAATCCGTTTCATCGATCTAGAAGGGATCCATCTTGGTGGCTGGCGAAAAGTTTACGGGGACAACAGGGAGCGCACCGCTTGGCCAGGATCTGGCTGCGTGACCAGGGCTTCCCCCACCAGCACGGCGCGCACCCCCCAGGCTTGCAACTGCTGCAGATCGGCGAAGGTGTGGATGCCAGACTCGCTGACCACCGGCAGATCCCCCAGGCGATCCCGGTAGGCGGCTAGGAGGTTGCGTGTCGTCCTTAAGTCGACTGTAAAGGTTCTCAAGTCGCGATTGTTGATGCCAATCAACACCCGCCCCTTGGCCTGTTGCAGTTGCGGCAAGGCTAAGACTCGCTCCAGCTCCTGAGCGGTATGCACCTCCAGCAAAGCCGCCATGCCCAATCGCTGAACGAGCTTGAGGAAGTAGCCCAAGTCGGCATCCGAGAGAATGGCGGCAATCAGCAGCACCGCATCCGCTCCTAGGCTGCGGGCCCAGAGGATTTGGTAGGGGTAGAGGATGAACTCCTTGCAGAGGATGGGGATCCCTACTGCCTGGCGGATCTGGCGCAGGTACTCGCCGCTGCCCTGAAAAAACCGCTCATCTGTAAGCACCGATAGGCAACTGGCCCCCCCTGCTTCATAGCTGCGGGCAATGGCCACTGGGTCAAAGGGATCCCGGAGGATGCCGCGGCTAGGAGAGGCCCTTTTCACCTCAGCGATGAGAGAGACGGGGTGGGGGGATTGGGTGAGAGCGGCCACGAAATCCCGCACGGGGGGAGCCTGCTCCAGTTGCCGTTGCAATTCCTTGAGGGGAAGCTGCTCCCGCTGGCGCTCCACCTCCTGCTCTTTGTGCCAGACAATGGCTTCCAAAATGTGGCGCGGCTCAGCCTCGGGCGCTGCTATCTGGTAGACCTGCGAGGCGACCACCACCGCTGGGGCAGGGGAACGCCGACGAATAGCAAGCGGTTCACTCTGCAGCTCCATATCGCCCCTGACCAGAACCTTTCACCTCACCCTAGATCACTCTAGGGCTAAGCGGCCAGTTTGAATAGCTACTCCAGGTTTCCCCAAGCAGCCTCTGGCAAAGGCGTTTTTTTTACCCTATCGTTGAGGTTGGGATCAGCAACTGAGATGGCGGGTTAACCTGCAAGTCGAGCGGCGGCCCTAAAGCAGGATTGAGGTTATTGCGGTCCACGTTTGAGGGGGTTAGGCGTGCTGTACCTAGCAGAGCTCTCCAAGCCACTTGGATTTGCCAAGTCGTCTCTGCAACTACTAGCTAAGCAACAGCAGGACAACACCTGGGTGGCCGTCAACGAAGAATCCATCACCCTGGATGGCCGCATTGCTCAAGAAGCCGGGCGCTTCAAGGATGGGGCGCTGGTGCTAGCAGAGGTCTCTGGCAACCGTCAGGTAACTCGCATCAGCGAAGCTGCTCGCCAAGTGGTAACCTACCTGCAAAGTTTCAGCCAACTTCAGCAAAAAGTCCGCAGCCAAGAGGAAGAGATCGAGAATTGGCGCAAGTCCCTCACCTTTCAGGCCCAAGAGCTCACCCGCCGCGAGATGGAGCTGGCTGCCCAAGAAGAGGAGGTGCAGCGGCTGTACGAGCAATACAAAGCAGTCGAGGAGGAGCGCAAACTTCTGGAGAGTCTCAAAGAGGAGCTGACCAACCAGCAAGCCTATCTGGCTGAGCAACAGCGCCTGATTGGAGAGCAGCGAGAAGCTCTCAACCGACAGCGGCAGGAACTGGAAGCTCGCCCCAGCCGCCTTAGAGAAGCTGAAGCAGCCCAGCTCCGGGCTTTGTTGCAAGAAGTTCAGGAACATTTAAGTTTCCCTACGGCGCCCCTGGATCTTCTGCAAAGCTTGAAAAGCCAGGTTCAGCAGCAGCAGGAGCACTTCCACCACCAGATGGCCCAACTGGAGCAGGAGCGACAGCAAGCCCAAATTGGCCAGGAGGGGCTGGAGCGGGACTACCAAGCCTGGCGAGAGCGCCGCGCTGCCTGGTGGGGATCCCGCCATGCCCTCGAGCAAAGCCAGGCTGGCTGGCAGGTTCAGCAGCGATCCCTGCAGCTTTACCAAGAGCAACTGCAGAGGATCCTCCAGCAGTTGCACTCTCAGGAGAGCCTCCAGCAAAAAGCCTACCGTTTGGTTCAGGAGTACGACTTCATCGTTGACGGTAGCCGCAACGGAGGGGAGGAGGTGGCGGTCTCAGTGGAGGAGCTGGCGGCTTTGGTTAGCCAAATGCGCCGGGACTACGAGCAGCGGGCGGCCCAGGTTAGCCAGCAGCGGGCTGAGCTGGAGCAGAACCGGCAAACCTTACAGGGGTTACAAGCGCGGCTGGCCACCGCCTCTCCCGAGGAACGGTTTGACCTCGAAATGGAGATCGACTACGCCCAGGCTGCCTGTAGCGCCCTAGAAGAAGCTCTGCTGCCCCAAGAGAAAAACCTGCAGCGGGAGTACGAGGAACTAGCCCGCCACGAGGCTCGCCTCAAGCAGCTACAGAATCAGGCTGCCGCTCCGGTTCGAGTGGATATTGGTCCCCTCCTGGGACAGATGGCCGAGCAAAAGCAGGAGCTGCTCCAGGAAAAAGACCGCCTGCAAACGCTTGTCCACCAACTGGAAGCTTCTCTCTCAGCTCAACAGGAGCAACTGAACCGCCAACAGCAGGACCTGGAGCAGGAGTGGCAACACCTGGAGCAAGAGGAGGAGGCCCTGCGGGCCCGGGCCCAGGCAATGGCCGAAACCTGGGGGCGCCTCAACCAACTGCAAGCTGCGCTTGCTGCTGAGCAGGAGCGCTGGGCAGAGTGGGCAGGGTATCTGGGGCAGTTGGAGGCGGAGCTGAGTCGGTACCAAGAAGGGAGCTCCAGCGCCTGGGCTCACCTCCAGCAGGTGCAGGCCCTCTTGGCTGGCCTTGCCCAGGGATAAGCCTTAAGCCTGTCCTAGAGCCTAAGCGCCTTCTAGGGAGCGCAGGGGCAAAGCCGGGATCCTCTTCCTCGCTTGTTGGTTTCAGCAGTTTTTACTTATGTCCACCCCTTCCACTAGCAGCGAAGCCGCTCAACGGGCTGCCCGCCTAGAAAAGGTCCGCCACCTGCAGGAGCAAGGGATCCTGCCCTATGCCTATTCTTTTCCCGTTACCCACCTAGCTGCCGAGTTGCAGGCGCAATTTGCTGACCTGGAGCCTGGCGGGGAGCGGGAGGATGTCCAGGTGGCCGTGGCTGGGCGAATCCGGGCGCGGCGAGTGATGGGTAAACTCGCTTTCTTGACTCTGCAAGATCGCTCTGGCACCATCCAGCTTTACCTGGAGAAGCAGCGGCTAACAGAGCGCATGGGGGAGGTGGCTTTCAAGAACCTAGACAAGCTCATCGACGTGGGCGACTGGCTGGGGGCCAGGGGCTGCCTCAAGCGCACCGAAAAAGGGGAGCTGTCGGTGTGGGTGGACGAATACCAGATCCTGACCAAGGCCCTGCTGCCTCTGCCTGACAAGTGGCACGGCCTGCGGGATGTGGAAAAACGCTACCGCCAGCGCTACGTCGATCTCATCGTCAACCCCGAGGTCAAACAGACCCTGCTCGACCGCGCCAAGATCATCCGCTCCCTGCGGCAGACCCTGGAAGAGCGAGGCTTTGTGGAAATTGAAACGCCGGTGTTGCAGGTTATCCCCGGGGGGGCAGAGGCGCGGCCTTTTGTAACCCACCACAACGCCCTGAATCTAGATCTCTACCTCCGTATTGCCACCGAGCTGCACCTGAAGCGGCTGGTGGTGGGCGGGATCGAGCGGGTTTACGAAATTGGGCGGGTCTTTCGCAATGAGGGGATCTCCACCCGCCACAACCCGGAATTTACCTCCCTGGAGGCCTACCAAGCCTTTGCTGACTATCACACGATGATGGAGCTCACCGAAACCTTGGTGTGCAACGCCGCCCTGGCTGTGCGGGGATCCCTGCAGCTTACCTACCAAGGGGAAGCCATCGACCTCACCCCCCCCTGGCGACGGGTGACGATGCAAGAGCTGGTGGAAGAGGCCACTGGCATCTTCATCGATGTAGAAAAAGAGTGCTCTGAGGAGCTCTTGCCCGCCTTGGCCGCGCAAGGGATCCCCAATCTCTCACCCCAGGACTCTCCTGGCCAGTTGCTGGTCAAGGCCTTTGAGCACTGCTGTGAAAGCCGCCTACGCCAACCCACCTTTGTCCTGGACTATCCCCTGGAGGTATGTCCGCTCACCAAGCCTCACCGCAGCAAGGCAGGGCTGGCCGAGCGCTTTGAGCTGTTCATTGTTGGGCGGGAGACAGCCAACGCCTACTCGGAGCTCACCGATCCGGTGGATCAGCGGCGGCGGCTGGAGGCCCAGGCAGCCCTAAAGGCAGCTGGCAAGGAAGAAGCCCACTTTCTTGACGAAGACTTCCTCACGGCCCTGGAATATGGCCTTCCTCCCACGGGCGGTCTTGGCCTAGGCATTGACCGCCTGGTGATGCTGCTGTGCGATGCTCCCAGCATTCGGGATGTCATTGCCTTTCCCCTGCTGCGGCCCGAAAGCTCCGCCCAAGAAAAAGCCCCCGAATAGGGGCCTAGGCTTGCAGAAGGGCTTTACATCATTACATCATTCCCGGCTTGCTCGGGCGGCCTTTGGCCGGCTTGGGCTCCGGCTTCTCGACGACCACGGCCTCCGTGGTGAGGTACATGGCAGCAATGGAAGCCGCATTTTGCAGGGCCAAGCGCACCACCTTGGCCGGGTCTACAATCCCGCGGGCAAACATGTCCACATACTCGGCGGTCAGGGCGTCGAGGCCGTAGGGCATCTCTTGCTCCAGAACCTTTTCCACCACTATCGATCCCTCCAGCCCCGCATTGTGGGCAATCTGATAGAGCGGCGCCCGCACGGCCTGGTAGACAATGTCTGCCCCCACCTGCTCTTCGGCATTCAACTTGGCCTTAAAGTCTGGGATCCCCTTGGAAAGGTGGAGTAGCGTCACCCCCCCGCCAGGGACGATCCCTTCCTCTACGGCTGCTCGCGTGGCGTTGAGAGCATCTTCAATGCGCAGCTTGCGGTCTTTGAGCTCGGTCTCGGTGGCAGCTCCCACCTTGATGACCGCCACTCCGCCAACCAGCTTGGCAATTCGCTCCTGCAACTTCTCGCGGTCGTACTCAGAATCGGTGGTCTCCAGCTGCTTGCGGAGCTGAGCTACCCGCTTTTCTACGGCCGCCTTAGTACTGCCATCGGTAACAATGGTGGTCTTGTCGCGGGTAACCGTGATCTTGCGGGCCGACCCCAGCATGTCCAGAGTGACATTCTCCATCTTGACGCCAATTTCCTCCGAGATGAGCCGGCCCCCGGTGAGGATGGCAATGTCCTCCAGCATGGCCTTGCGCCGCTCCCCAAAGGAGGGAGCCTTCACCGCCACCGCACTCAACACTCCCCGCAGCTTGTTGACCACTAGGGTAGCCAGGGCTTCTCCCTCCACATCTTCGGCAATCACCAGTAAGGGCCGCCCCTCCCGGGCCAGCCGCTCCAGCAGAGGCACCAGCTCCTGCACGTTGGAGAGCTTGTTGCTCGTGATGAGCAGATAGGCGTTTTCGTATTCCGCTACCATCCGCTCGGTATCGGTGATGAAGTAGGGAGAGATGTAGCCGCGGTCAAACTGCATTCCCTCCACTACTTCCAACTGGGTTTCCATCGACTTGGACTCTTCGACCGTGATCACCCCCTCTCGCCCCACCGCATCCATGGCCCTGGCGATCATCTCGCCTACCTCGCTGTCGTTACCGGCAGAGATAGTGGCCACCTCGGTGATGGTCTTGCGATCCTCCACCCGTTTGGCCTGGGCGGCAATCTTCTCCACCAGGTAGGCGGTGGTCTTTTCAATGCCGCGCCGCAGGGCTACAGGGTTAGCTCCTGCCGCAACGTGCTTTAGCCCCTCCTGGATCATGCTCTGGGCCAGGATGGTGGCTGTACTGGTGCCATCCCCGGCCGCGTCGTTGGTTTTGCTGGCCACCTCCCGCATCAACTGGGCACCGGCATTTTTCAAGGGATTGGCCAACTCAATTTCTTTAGCAATTGTTACTCCATCGTTAACAATCTGAGGAGCGCCAAATTTCTTCTCTAGAACCACATTGCGCCCCTTAGGGCCAATCGTAACCTTGACTGCGTTTGCTACTTGATTGATGCCCTCTTCTAGAGCCTTGCGAGCCTCCTCCTTAAACAAAATCTGCTTTGCCATAGAATCCCTGATCCTCGCTATCTCAACTAGCAACTAGGCCACTTGTTCTAAGTGCTACCGGGCAGAGCGGGATCCTGCGAGGTCGACAGCGATCCCTTCCCTTGGCTAGGTCAAGAGTTAGCACTCTGGAACCTCGAGTGCTAATCTAGCCCAAAGGCGGCAGCCTCAGCAAGATGGCCTGGATGCAGAGATAGCAGGCGGAAGCAGGGAACACTCACGAACTGTCGCTGATGAGGATGTCAGGAAACTGGGCTTGGGCTTCGCTAATAGGGCGGTCGCGCCCACCATTTTGCCAGTAGTTGATGAGCTCAGTGGCTTGGTTGAGCAAGTTGATGCGATCTTCTTCACTAATCCAGCTTTTGCTTTCCAGTTCAGCCTTAAGCTGTTCCCAAGCATCATCTCGGGGCCAGAAGAAGTAGCGGGTGAGAGGACTGCGGTTTTTGGCCACTACTTGATCCACTGCAATGGCCAAATCGTTTTGCAGCCACAAAGCTTTTAGGGCAAATTTCGGCAAGGCTTGTTTCTCCCTAGATAACGACAAGATACAAGCCCGACCTGAGCCGGGCAGAGTTCTATTGTAAACTACCCGTCCTCAGGTAGAAGGCGGTGCTCCCTCCCGGCTGGGTGGGGCTATTGAGGAGCTGGCCTAGCTCTGCCCTTTTTCTTGCGGAGCCTGAAGGGTAGGATGGGGGAGAGGAATGCCTACAGCCAGCTTTAATTTAATGGACGACAAGACCGCCCTAGAAACCCTCTCCGTGGTCATGACCACCGTGGGCTCCGAAGCCGACGCCCATCGCCTGGCCCACACCTTAGTGGCCGAGCGCTACGTGGCCTGTGCCCAGGTGCTGCCCCCCATTGCCTCCTACTACCGCTGGCAGGGATCCCTGCAGACAGAGAAAGAATACTTGCTGCTGCTTAAGTTGCCCAGCAGGGCTTATCCCCGCCTGGAACAGCGGCTGCGGGAGCTCCACCCCTACCAGGAGCCGGAGATCCTGGCTCTGCCGGCTGCTCAGGTAAGCGCTACCTATCTGGCGTGGGCCCGAGAGCAGGTAGGCTAAGAAGAGCGGTACCCTCTCTAGCATGATTGCCCTCTACCCCGGCAGCTTTGACCCCATCACCTTTGGGCACCTCGACATCATCGAGCGGGCCAGCCGTCTGTTTTCCAAAGTCATCGTTGCAGTCCTGAAAAACCCCAACAAAACGCCTCTGTTTACTCCTGAGCAGCGGCAAGCCCAGATCCTCCTCTCTGTTGCCCACCTAAAAAACGTTGAGGTCGACACCTTTTCCGGCCTGACGGTGGCCTACGCCCGCCAGCGAGGGGCAAAAGTCATTGTGCGCGGCTTGCGGGTGCTATCTGACTTTGATGTCGAGCTGCAGATGGCCCACACCAACAAGCTCCTGGCTCCTGAGTTGGAAACCCTTTTCCTTGCTACTGCTAGCGAGCACAGCTTTGTCAGTAGCAGCTTAGTTAAGGAAGTGGCCAAGCTAGGCGGCCCCATTGACCACCTGGTACCCCCGCCGGTGGCTCAAGATCTGCGGGAGCGTTTCCCCTTAACTTGACCCGCTCTGTCCCCAACTACGAAAACAGGGCCTTGAGCTCTTGCAACGTCTTTCTCACCTTGGCCTGGGCAGCTTCCACCTCTGGTTGGTCGTAGGCTTTGGCGGCAAAGTCGAGTTCTTCCAAGCTGCGGCCCATTTCCTTGGCCAAGCGCAGCATCTCCCGCTTTTGCTGCTGGGGCAAGGTGTTTGCCAGGCTAGTTAGGGTCTTGCGGGTCAGGCCCATCGGCCCGTGAAGGTAGGAGCGGATCTCCAGCCAATCCTCAGCGTCCACCAGGCTCTGCAGCCGCTCTACGTGTTGCTCTAGCTGCTGTAGCTCTCGGGGCAAGGCGGCAGCCGCCTGGACAGGAAGGGATCCCAGCCACAGGCCCAACGTTAGGATGGCAAGTAGCAGCAAACTGCGCCAGCGACGCATCATCCTCCACCTCCCACCTGTCTTCACCGGCTTGACTCTTGGCCATTACTTTCTCAGCAACCATATAGTGTACCTGTTGACTGCCCTCCAGCCCTTGGCCGCTCGGAGGAGAAAAGAGCAAATCGGTTAGCCTAGAACTGTAAAAGAATGTAAACGGCGCTCCCATGCAACGCATCATCCTCATGACTGGCAAGGGAGGGGTCGGCAAGACCTCGATGGCAGCGGCGACCGGCTGGCGTTGTGCCGAGCTTGGCCTAAAAACCCTGGTGCTGAGCACCGATCCGGCCCACTCCCTGGCCGACAGTTTCGACCAACCCTTGGGCCACGAGCCGGTGGAGGTCAAACCCAACCTCTGGGGAGCGGAGCTGGATGCCCTGCAGGAGCTGGAACTGAACTGGGGATCCGTCAAGGCCTACATCACGCAGGTGTTGCAGGCCCGCGGGCTGGACGGCGTGCAGGCGCAGGAGCTGGCGGTGCTGCCGGGGATGGACGAGATCTTTGCCCTGGTGCGGGTCAACCGCCACTACGACGAAGGCAAGTTCGATGTGCTCATCATCGACTCAGCCCCTACTGGCACGGCTTTGCGCCTCCTCAGCTTGCCCGATGTTTCCGGCTGGTACATGCGCAAGTTCTACAAACCTTTACAGGGGTTGGCGCGGGTGCTGCGCCCTATTGCCGAGCCGATTGTTAAAGGGCTAACCGGGCTCCCCCTGCCAGATGACCAGGTGCTAGATGCCCCCTACGAGTTCTACCAGAAGATCGAGCGGCTAGAGCGCATCCTTACCGACAACCGCATCACCTCAGTGCGCCTGGTCACCAACCCCGAAAAGATGGTGATCAAGGAGTCCCTGCGGGCGCATGCCTACCTTAGCCTCTACGGCGTCGCCACCGATTTGGTGATCGCCAACCGCATTTTGCCAGAAGGGGTGGTGGATCCCTACTTTGCCGCCTGGAAGGCTGCCCAGCAGAAGTATCGCCAGCAGATCCACGAGGACTTTGCTCCTCTACCGGTGGTGGAGATCCCGCTTTACCCCGAGGAGCTGGTGGGGTGGGACGCCCTGGCCCGCCTGAAAAAGGATCTCTGGGGAGACCGCAACCCGGCGGAGGTGTTCTACGCTGAGCAGACAATGCAGGTGGTTACCGACAACGGCCAGTACCGCCTAGACCTCTACTTGCCCGGGATCCCCAAAGAGCAGGTGGAGCTTAGCAAAACTGGCGACGAGCTCAACATCCGCATTGGCAACCACCGCCGCAACCTGGTGTTGCCCCAGGCTCTAGCGGCCATGAAGCCGGCACGAGCCAAAATGGAAGAGGACTACCTGCGCATTCACTTTGCCGCCTGAGGGAGCTGCTAGCGGGGAGTACCTAACTGGCTGAGCGTTTTCTCTGGAGGCTGTGATGCACCATCCCGCGCATCCATCGCCAACCGTGGCCCCCATCCATGTGGTGGGCGGTGGGCTGGCAGGGACAGAAGCCGCCTGGCAAATCGCCCAACTGGGGGTGCCTGTTATCCTCTCGGAGATGCGCCCTGTGCGGCAAAGCCCGGCCCACCATACGGATCTACTGGGAGAGCTGGTGTGCAGCAATTCCTTCGGGGCCATAGCCAGCGATCGAGCGGCAGGGCTGCTTAAGGAAGAGCTGCGCCAACTGGGATCTCTGGTGATCGCCACCGCGGATCGCCACGCTGTGCCGGCAGGGGGAGCCCTGGCCGTGGATCGGGCTCGCTTTAGCCAGGCCCTAACAGAAGCCATTGCCAACCATCCTCTCATCACCCTGCGCCGGGAGGAGGTGACCGAGATCCCAGAAGGGATAGCTGTCCTCTGCACCGGCCCCCTGACCAGCGAGCCCCTAGCCAAGGCGCTGCAGGCCTTCACCGGCCTGGAGTACCTGAGCTTTTTTGACGCTTCCAGCCCAATTGTTACCGGGGATTCCCTCAACCGCACAGTAGTGTTTCAGGCTTCTCGCTACGACAGAGGAGAGGCGGCCTACCTCAACTGCCCCATGACAGAGGCGGAGTACGAGCGCTTCTGGCAGGCGCTGGTGGAGGCAGAACAGGTGCCCCTTAAGGATTTTGAAAAAGAGGAGCGCAAGTTTTTCGAGGGCTGCCTGCCCATTGAAGAAATGGCCCGGCGCGGCAAAGACACCCTCCGCTTTGGACCCTTGAAGCCGGTGGGGCTGGTGGATCCCCGCACGGGATCCCGGCCCTATGCGGTGGTGCAGCTACGCCAGGAGGACAGAGCAGGCAAGCTGTGGAACCTGGTGGGCTTTCAGACCAATTTGAAGTGGGGAGAACAGCAGCGGGTCTTTCGCCTCATCCCCGGCCTGGAAGCAGCGGAGTTTGTCCGCTTTGGCGTGATGCACCGCAACACCTTCTTGAACTCGCCGCAGCTTTTGCTGCCTACGTTGCAATTTCGCCGCCGTCCGACCCTGTTGGCTGCCGGCCAGTTGGTGGGCACTGAAGGCTACGCCTGCGCCGTGGCGGGGGGGTGGCTGGCCGGACAGAACGCCGCTCGCCTGGCTCTGGGGCTGCCTTTGATCACGTTGCCGCCGGAGACGATGATGGGATCCCTGTTTCAGTTCATCAGCAGCGCCGATCCCAAGTACTTCCAGCCCATGCCAGCCAATTTTGGCCTCTTGCCGGAGCTGGAGGGGCAAAAGGTTCGCAGCAAACAAGAGCGCTATGGTCGTTACCGGGATCGCGCCTTGGCTGCTTTGGCGGCAACGGGGCTGGTGCGCCAGGTGCAAACTGCCTGAGTTCCTTACCCTCCAAGCGCAAACGGCTGGCTAGCCTGGATTGACATACTCCCCGCCCTGAAGGGCATTCGCGACAGCGGGCCGTAGGCCGGGGA